>DAOWLV010000167.1 GCA_030643455.1 Candidatus Krumholzibacteriia bacterium
AAACGAGTTAAGATTTGGAACATTTTGTGCCTATACCATTTCAAACAAGAAAGGTGCGCCCGTGAAACCCCTGATCCCGTTTTCGAACCTCGGCAACTCCGTTTTCATCAGCTTTTGGCTGGTTTTTGCCGGTACCCTGGCCGGAATCGGCCCGGCAGTTTCCCAGGAGTCCGATTCTCCCCGGTTTCCCAACCATCCCGAACTGCCGGACTACCTGGCCTGGGCCGCCATGAACAATCCCGCGGTGGCCCGGGCCACCGGTAGGGCAGACGCCCTCAGGGGAACTGCCCGGGCAGCAGGGGCCCTGCCTGATCTCAAGTTCGGCTGGGGGGAAATGATCGTTCCGGTGGAGACTCGCACCGGGCCCCAGCAACGTGTCTTTTCGCTAAGCCAGAGCATTCCCTGGTTTGGAACTCTCGGTTTGAAGGAATCTGAAATCGAAGCTCGGGCCGAGGCAGCCCAGGAAGGCGCACGCGTCCAGCTTCTGAGGGTCCACCAAGAAATCAGGGCGGCCTGGTACGAGTTGGCCTACCTCCAGGGGGCCATCCGGATCATCACCGGAAACCTTGAACTTGCCAAGCAGACCGAAACGGCTTCCCGTTCGACCTATGAAGCGGGGTCGGGGTCGTTCGCGGACGTCCTGACAGCGGAGATCGACCGGGAAAAACTCCAGATCCGGTTGGCGGGCCTCCAGGACCGGCAGCGCCCCGCGGCCGCCAATCTCAATCTGGCGTCCGGCCTGGTGGTTGGCCGGTCGGTCCCCGACATCCCTTCCGAATCGATGATCCCGGATGGGGTATCCCTTCCCGCCGAGCAGACCCTGTGGACCCTCCTTCAGGAGCACAATCCCGAGCTCACGGCGCTGCGGCTGGAGATGGAAAGCCGGCGGCAGGGGGTGGATCTCGCGAGCAAGGCAGGGTATCCCGATCTGACGCTGGGTGTGGACTACATCATGACCGGAGACGCCCGCATCGATGGTGTTCCGGACAGCGGCCAGGATCCCGTCATCGCGCGGGTGGGGGTGAGCATTCCCCTGTGGGGCGGCAAGGCCGGCGCTCAGAAGGAGGCCTCCGCGGGATGGCTGCGTTCGGCAAGTGCCGATCTTTCCGATGCCAGGCTTCGTCTGAATACACGTTTCGAAAACGCCCTGTTCGCCTGGCGGGAATCCGGACGCAACACCGAACTTTACGGCCAGGTCCTGCTGGACAGTGGTCGCCAGGCCCTCGAGGTGACGGCCGCCCGTTACCGGTCGGGCCAGGCTTCCTACGTGGAGATGGTGGCGGCCCGTCAAACGCTGCTGGGTCTGGAACTGGCGAATCTGCGCGCTCAAACCGATCGCGCCCTGGCCCTGAATGAACTGACGACACTTCTGGGTATCACCCCGGAGGAACTGCTGGCCCAGAGTACTCCTGATCAGGGGTGAATGCGCCGGGTCATTCGTAAAAGGACGGTAATAAAGTCATGAACGAACAGTGGAACAGGATATTCAAGGGCAGGCCCTGGCTCATCGCGGTCCTGCTTCTTGTCGCCTTCGGCCTGGGGTTTTCCCTGCGGGGAAGCGGTGGCGGAAACTCTGGCCATGACCACACGGATGCTGCCCAGGAGGTCGCGGAGGAACCCACACGCTGGACCTGCTCCATGCATCCCCAGATCATTCTGCCGTCCAATGACCAGAAGTGTCCCATTTGCGCCATGGATCTCATCCCGTTGGAGACCGGTGGGGGCGAAGGTCTCGGTCCTCGGGATTTGAAACTCAGTGAAACCGCCGCGGCCCTGGCGGAAATAACCACCGAGCCGGTCAGGCGTGAGTTTGTCACCCGGGACATCCGCCTGGTCGGCAAGGTCAGTGCCGATGAAACCCGCACGCGCACCATCACGGCCCGCGTGGCCGGCCGGCTCGACCGCCTTTACGTGGACGCCACGGGCCAGACGGTGACCCGCGGGATGAAACTGGCCGAGATCTACAGTCCGGAACTCTATTCCGCCCAGGCCGAGTTGCAGACCGCGGCGAAGGCGGCGCGTGCCGCACAGGATTCAGGTGCCCGAACCCGAACCGCTCAGGCCAATCTGAAATCCGCCACCGAACGTCTGCGGTTATGGGGCATGACCGACCAGCAGATCCAGGACATCATCGACGGGGAGGGCATCAGTGAAAACCTGACGCTTCGTTCCCCGGTGGCCGGCGTGGTCGTCGGCCGGCAGGCCACCCAGGGCGATTACGTCAAGACGGGATCCATTCTCTATACGATCGCCGACCTTGATTGGGTATGGGTGGTTCTGGAGGCTTTCGAGTCCGATCTGGCCCTGTTGAGGTCCGGACAACCCGTGGAATTCAGCGCGCGGGCCTATCCTGGCCGTGCCTTTGACGGGGAGATTCTCTTCATCGAACCGGTCCTGAATGAACGCACGCGGACGGTCCAGGTACGGGTGGAAGTGGAGAACATCGAAGGGCTGCTGAAACCCGGCATGCTGGTTTCCGGACTGGTGGCCGTGACGGTAGACGCGAAGGGCAACCCGGTCGTTGATGCTGCCGCCGCCGAGGCGCCCCTGGTCATTCCGGCATCGGCGCCGCTGTTGACCGGTCGCCGGGCCGTGGTCTATGTGCGCGCACCCGGTGAAGGCGATCCCGTGTTCACAGGTCGTGAGGTTGTGCTGGGTCCGCGCGCCGGTGACGACTACCTGGTTTTTTCGGGATTGTCCGAAGGTGAACTGGTGGTGACGCGGGGCAATTTCAAGATCGACAGCGCCCTTCAGATCCAGGCCGCGCCCAGCATGATGAATCCCGGGGGATCCTGACATGACCCCTGCACATGATCCACGAACCAGTCTGGTGGGCAAGCTTGTAGGTTTTTGCCTGGACAACAAGTTGGTCGTGATACTGCTGGTTGTCCTGCTGGTGGGGTGGGGCGCCGTCGTGTCCCCCTTCGACTGGCAACTCGGTCCGCTGCCCCGCGACCCCGTGCCGGTGGATGCCATCCCGGATCTGGGGGAAAACCAGCAGATCGTTTTCACCGAATGGGCGGGCCATTCGCCCCAGGACGTGGAAGACCAGATCACCTACCCGCTGACCGTGTCCCTGCTGGGCTTGCCGCGGGTCAAGACGGTCCGCAGCTATTCGTTTTTCGGGTTTTCCAGCATCTACGTCATCTTCGAGGAAAAGGCCGACTTCTACGATTCCCGCTCGCGCATTCTCGAAAAACTGGGCAGCCTTCCGGCCGGCACCCTGCCCGCCGAAGTGAGTCCCGCCCTCGGCCCGGACGCCACCGCCCTGGGCCAGGTTTTCTGGTACACCCTCGAGGGCCAGGATGAAACCGGCCGCACGACCGGCGGCTGGGATCCCGCCGAACTGCGGACCATCCAGGATTTTTTCGTGAGGGACGCCCTTCTTTCGGCCGGGGGTGTGGCCGAGGTCGCCTCGGTGGGTGGGTTCCAGGAGGAATATCAGGTCGACGTCGATCCCGACGCTCTCAGACAGTACGGAATCAGTCTGGCCCAGGTGACCCGGGCTGTCCGCGAGGCCAACAAGGATGTGGGGGCCCGGTCCCTGGAGATCAACCGGGTGGAGTACGTGGTCAGGGGAGTGGGCTCCATCACCGACATCGAAGACCTCGAGTTGAGCGTCGTCAAGACCACGGACAACGTGCCGGTTCTTCTGCGGGACGTCGCCAGCATCACGATGGGTCCCGCCCTGCGAAGGGGAGCCCTGGACAAGGAAGGCGCCGAGGCCGTCGGGGGTGTGGTGGTGGTCCGTTACGGGGAAAATCCCCTGGAGGTCATCACCCGGGTGAAGGAAAAGATCGCCGAGATCTCGCCCGGCCTGCCCAGCAAGGTCCTATCCGACGGCACCGTCAGCCAGGTGTCCATCGTGCCGTTCTACGATCGCTCGGGTCTCATCCACGAAACCCTGGGCACGCTCAGCGAAGCCCTAAGTCTCGAGATCCTGATCACCATCATCGTGGTCATCGTCATGGTACGAAACCTGCGGGGCGGTCTGATCGTCGCGGGACTGCTTCCGCTGGCGGTCCTGATGGTCTTCATCGCCATGAAGGTTTTCGGGATCGAGGCCAATATCGTCGCCTTGTCGGGCATCGCCATCGCCATCGGGACGATCGTGGATATGGGGGTGATCCTCGTGGAGAACATCCTGTCCCGCCACGAACAGGCATTGGCCGAAGGAGAAGCCGGCGGCAGGGTCCCCGTCCTGCGGGATGTCATCCATTCCGCGGCCAGCGAAGTGGGGGGCGCGGTGATGACGGCCGTGGCCACGACCATCATCAGTTTCCTGCCGGTTTTTACCCTGGTGGCCGCCGAGGGAAAACTGTTCCGCCCACTGGCCTTCACCAAGACCTTCGCGCTACTTGCTTCGGTACTGATCGCCCTGATCGTGATCCCTCCGGTGGCGCACCTTCTGCTGAGCATCCGGTCAGGCAAGAAGAAAGCCGCCGCAACGACCGCACGACCCTGGTGGAGGAACAAACGTCTGCGCAACCTGGCCCTGGCCCTGGTGGCCGCTTTCTTCCTGGCGGGGCAATGGCTGCCTCTGGGACCCGACCGTGGCCTGATCGTGAATTTCCTGTTTGTCCTTCTGGCCGCCGGCGGGATCCTGGGGCTGTTCACCTGGTTTACGAGTGTCTATCCCCGGCTGCTGGGCTGGTGCCTGGGCCACAAGATGGTATTCCTCGTCATGCCGCTGCTTTTGATCTTGTGGGGCGGGTACGCCTGGATGGGTCTCGGCAAGGAGTTCATGCCCAACCTGGACGAGGGTTCGTTCCTCTACATGCCGACGACCATGCCGCACGCTTCGGTCGGCGAGGCCCGGGACGTGCTGGCCAAGCTGGACATGGCCATCGCCACGATTCCCGAGGTCGAGCAGGTCGTCGGGAAACTGGGGAGGGCCCGCTCGGCCCTCGATCCCGCCCCGATTTCCATGGTCGAAACGGTGGTCAACTACAAATCCGAATACCTTCTGAAC
Organism: Candidatus Krumholzibacteriia bacterium; assembly: GCA_030643455.1. Lineage (GTDB taxonomy): Bacteria > Krumholzibacteriota > Krumholzibacteriia > LZORAL124-64-63 > LZORAL124-64-63 > JAGLCY01. The sequence continues at coordinate 4,973 of DAOWLV010000167.1, forward strand.
GATCAGGGCCGCCGCCAGCGTTTCCGTTATGACAAGGGAACGGAATCCTTCGCCCGGGACGGGTCGGGCGCGTTGATTCCCGACCGCCGCGGCCGGTTCTACCGCCAGTGGCGTGACGAGATCCGCAGCGAAGACGACATCTGGCGCGAGATCGTCCGGGTGGCGAAAATTCCCGGCACGACTTCAGCTCCCAAACTGCAGCCCATCGGGGCCCGCCTGGTGATGCTGCAGAGCGGCATGCGCGCGCCCATGGGGGTCAAGGTGAAGGGGCCGAACCTCGAGGCGATCGAAACAGCCGTGCTGGCCATCGAAAATCATCTGAAGGATGTATCCCACATCGAGGCGTCCACGGTGATCGCCGACCGGATGGTGGGCAAACCCTATCTCGAATTGAACATCGATCGTGCGGCCATCGCCCGGCACGGGCTGACGGTAGATCGCATCCAGTCAGTGATCCAGACGGCGATCGGCGGCATCACCGCGACAACCACCACCATCGGCCGCGAGCGGTTCGCCGTCCAGGTGCGTTACGCCCGGGAAAGGCGGGATAATCTCCAGGAGATCAGACGAATCCTGGTGACAGGCCCGGACGGCGTGGACGTGCCGCTGGGAGAACTGGTGTCCATCGACTACCGTCGGGGTCCGATGACCATCAAGAGCGAAGACACCTTCCTGATCGGGTACGTCATCTTCGACAAGAAACCGGGATTGGCCGAGGTCGAGGTGGTGCAGGCGGCCCGCGATCATCTTGACCACCTGAGGGCGGCCGGCCAGTTGCATCTTCCCCAGGGAGTGAGTTATGCCTTTGCCGGTAGCTTCGAGAGTCAGGTCAGGTCGGAAAAGACCCTTTCGGTGGTTTTGCCCGTCGCGTTGATGATGATTTTCCTGGTGCTGTACCTTCAGTTCAAATCGATTCTGACCACTTCAATGGTTTTCGCGGGAGTGTTCGTGGCCTGGTCCGGCGGTTTTGTGATGATCTGGCTCTACGGCCAGCCCTGGTTCCTGGATTTCACGTTTCTGGGTTCTTCCATGCGGGATCTTTTCCACATCCATCCGATCAACCTGAGTGTGGCGGTGTGGGTCGGTTTCCTGGCCCTGTTCGGGATCGCGACCGATGACGGGGTGTTGATGGCCACCTATCTGAAATTCACTTTTAATGCCGACCGTCCGTCAAACAGGGAAGAGGTCAGGCGGGCGACGGTGGCCGCGGCCACCCGGCGGGTACGTCCCGCCCTGATGACATCGGCCACGACGATCCTGGCCCTGTTGCCGGTGCTGACCCTGACCGGACGCGGGTCCGGCATCATGATTCCCATGGCGATTCCGTCGTTCGGGGGGATGGTCATCGCCCTGCTTACCCTGTTCCTGGTTCCGGTGCTATATTCCCTGCGTGAAGAACGGCGGTTGGCCCCCATCCAGGGAGAATAGATGAAGCTCGTTCCAGGGAACGATATGGCTATTTAACTCCGATGGGCTATTATATTTATGACAGTATTTTGAAGTTTTCATTTAGACGGAGTGCCACATGCACGGAATTAATGACATTATCAGCGCTGCGGAGTCTTTGCCGATAAAGGAAAGGGCTCTCATTGTTGATTCAATTTTGCAAACCCTGAACAAACCGGACCCGGACATCGACCAACAATGGCTGATTGTTGCAAAACAGCGCCTTGAAGAACTCCGGTCAGAGCGGGTTGAGACCATTTCAGGTGATGAGGTCTTTGGTGAGATCCAGGACCGTTTTAATACATGAAATTTGAATTCCATCCTGATGCAAAAATTGAACTGTTTCACGCCATTGATTATTATGAGAATTGTGAACCCCTTCTAGGCTACGATTTTGCTTTGGAGGTTCGTTCAACAATCCAAATTATTTGCGATTTCCCTGAGGCTTGGCCAATTCTGGATGAATCAATCAGACGGTGTCTGAC
>DAOWLV010000372.1 GCA_030643455.1 Candidatus Krumholzibacteriia bacterium
ATGGCATCGAGTTCAGCCGTGATGGGCTGGATAAGGACGCCGCCTTTGCCCTGGGGCGCGAAGGGGGGCATTCCCGGCGACGGGTCCTGCACTGCCGTGACCTGACCGGACGGGAAATCGAATCCCGTCTGCTGGAGGCCTGCGCGCGGCATCCCAACATCACCCTGGACGAAGACCACATGGGGCTGGAACTGCTCATGGGCGACGTGTTGGATCTTTCGGGGGACCTTGGCGGCAGGGTGGTTGGCTGCCTGATCCTGGACCGCCGCACCATGAACCGGCAGGCCTATTTCGCGGATGCGGTCGTGCTGGCCACAGGTGGCTGCGGAAAGGTCTACAGCTACACGAGCAATCCCGACATCGCCACCGGGGACGGGCTGGCCATGGCCTACCGGGCGGGGGCCGAAGTCCGCAATCTCGAATTCGTTCAGTTCCATCCGACCTGTCTCTATCACTCCGACGCCAAGAGTTTCCTGATCTCCGAAGCCGTGCGTGGTGAAGGCGCCCATCTAATCAACGCCCGTGGCGAAAAGTTCATGTCCCGATATCACCAGATGGGGGATCTCGCACCCCGGGACGTGGTGGCCCGAAGCATCGACCGCGAGATGAAAACCAGCGGTGACGCCTCGGTGTTTCTCGACCTTCGTCACCTCGATCGTGGGAAAGTGGAAGAGCGCTTTCCCAACCTCGTGAAAACATGTGCGGGATTCGGAATCGACATGACGGGCGAACCGATTCCGGTCGTTCCCGCGGCCCACTACATGTGCGGGGGTGTGGCGGTCGATCTCGATGGCCGGACCAGCCTGCCGGGTCTGTACGCCATCGGGGAGGTCGCCTGCACCGGGGTCCACGGAGCCAATCGTCTGGCCAGCAACTCCCTGCTGGAAGCGGTGTTTTTCGCCACGCGGGCTGCCGAGTCAATTTCCGCACAGGAGAGAATCCTCCCTGACCACGCTCCGGTCCTGGCGCCGAGTTTCGGCGGTCGTGACGACCGGAACCCGGGAGGCCAGGCCATGGTCCTGGAGCACGATTGGGATCTGGTCCGGCGCGTGATGTGGGACTACGTGGGCATCGTCCGAGACCGTGAGAGGCTGGACATTGCCCTTAATCGTTTGCGGTCCATCCGGCAGACCGTGGAAAAGGTCTACAACGATTCGGTCATCAATCCGCCCCTCGTGGAACTGAGGAATATCGCCCTGCTGGGGGAACTGATCGTGATGTGTGCCAGGGCCCGCAGGGAGAGCAGGGGACTGCACTACACCCTCGATCATCCCCACAAGCTGTCACGGGCCGAAGACACCGTGATCACCAGAGGCGGGATCCTGGAGGGCGAGACGAGCTGGGAACCACCCGGTGACGCTACCGATACAGGGCCTTGACCGAACCGAATGATTCGGTTTCCACCGGGATTGCGAAGCCGTCGAAGAGAAATACAGGGGCATCATGTATTCCACCGGCAATCGAGTACATGATCCGAATATCGCCATCCACCGACTGGTAGGCCATCTGACCAGGGATAGAGGGTGCCGTGGTGGGCCCCAGGGAGACTTCGATCACGCCCGGAGCGTAATGCAGGAAGAGAAACTCAATGAGCACGACCGACCCGTCGGTAACGGGCCAATCGGTGCCCAGACCCACGATGTATTCCAGGTAGCCATCGAAAATGTGGTTGTTGTCACCGACATTGATGGCCTGTGGGGGAAAGATATCTCCCAGCTTGAACAGGTTGCCAACGGGTTCGAAGGTCAACATGCATTCAAAGGCGTTGATGGTTTCATAGGGTACCCCATTTTTTTCCGGCCTGGTCAGAACCATGTATACGGTGACGGGATCTCCCACTATCAGGGTGCCGGTCGCACCGTAGCCATCGGGAGTCATGTAAAGGCCGATCTCGTTGGGGCTGGTGGGCTCGGCAATACTCGAGCCGGGAACCAACAGCAGTGAAAGAGCGGCAATTGCCGACACAGCAAATAGAAACTTCCTCATTTTTGATCCCCTTTGTTTTGGTATAACCGATTGTCAGCCTTGGCTTGAATTCTTTGGAATCATTGGTCTGCGATGGTTCCAGCCAGGCATTGAAAACACCATATCACAGGTAGATGTCGATATGTAAAAAAACACCACTGCGAAAAACACCCCCCGGGGGGCGTTTGGGAAGCAACCTCTTGAAAGTAAATGAGTTAATAATATATGATCCAACCTGGAGGCCCACGCCGACTGGTGACGCTACCGATACAGGGCCTTGAGGCTACCGAAGCTGGTTTCCTCGACATCCACAACACAGTCGGTGTTGACGGTGGCCACGGGGATATCTGGGCCGCCGGTCGATAGACCGACTTGCATCAGGATGCTACCTTCGGCGTTCTGGACCACCGGGAAGTCACCCGGGATCGAGGGAGCTGAAGTAGAGTGGATGTACATTTCCACCGGTATGGCGTCGAGCAACATATACTGCCAGATGTGCAGAAGGGTGGCGGGCTCAGCCGGGATTGGGAAAGCGAGACCCACGTAATAATCGCCGCCCAGGCGACCCGCGTCGTCATGGTAGCAGCCGCCGGGGTTGTTAATATTGGAAGCCAATCTGAAGAACATGTTTTCCGAACCGGCAGGAACAACGATATCAAGCCCAAATTCGTAGGCGTTGATTGCGGGTGCGGTCGGGTTGGTCAGGATCAAGTAGGCAAAATAGACCGTCATTGGCCCAATGGTCAGACAATTATCATCAGCGTTCAGGTCAAAATAGATACCCATCATGTCGGGATCAGGATCAATGACGGCGAAAGCCGTGGTTGCAACCAGGCAGGCCATCAATAGCACTAGCAACTTTTTCACGTGTTTCTCCTCCCGTATCTTCTTGCTAAGGACTGACCCCAGGGCCCGTCGGACGGTGGAAATTATCGATACAGCGCCTTTACCGAACCGAAAGATTCGTTCTCCACGGAGGGGGCGCCGCCGTGTCCGAACCAGAACACGGGAGCATCATGGGACCCGCTTATTGAGTACATGATCCGCATGTCGCCCACCACCGACTGGAATGCCATCTCGCCCGGAATACTGGGATTGAAGGTGGGGCCAAGGGTGACTTCAATATTGACCGGGGCGAGTACAAGGAATGTGAGTGTGATTAGCACGACCGTTTCATCGGTCACGGGAAAATCTGCAGCGTAGCCCACGACGAATTCCAAGTAGCCTTCACTGAGGTCGATGGATTCGGTTATATCTCCTACGCCGGGTGGTAGGATGGCGCCCAACAGGAACAAGTTGCCGGGAGGGTGGAAATTCAACATGAGCTCGAAGGCATTTATGGTGGTATAGGGTGTGTTTCCGTTTTGTTCGTCTACTGGGTGAATCAAAATCAGGAAAATGTCGACCGGAGACCCGACAGTAAAGGTATTGGTCGCACCAGTGCCATCCGGAAATTCGAAGAGGCCGACGACGTTTGGAGGGCCGGTATACTGGGCCAAACCAATGGCTGGAAACAGCAGTGAGAGAGAGATCGCCGTCAGACCGGAAACAAACAGCTTCTTCATATTCGCTCCC
>DAOWLV010000462.1 GCA_030643455.1 Candidatus Krumholzibacteriia bacterium
GCCCGGGCCCAATCATTATTCTCTTCGGCTGTGGACGCCGCATTGACCAGGGGCTGGGCCCGGCCCAGCAGAACGGCCCCCAGGCGCTCCTTGAAATCCACCTCGTCGGGACCCAGTTCGCACGCCTTGCGGAAATTTTGTTCGGCCCGGGTCGGATCCGGCTCGCGGTCGGCATAGGGACGGGAATGGATCAGCCCCTGGTTGAACCAGTCCCGGGCCAGCCAGTTTTCCGCTCCCAGACCGAACCAGTCCACGTTGACCACCACAAAAAGGGCGGCCAGAAAACCGAGGGGCACGACCAGGGCCCTGCGGTCGCGGGTTTTCCACAGGTCGATCAATACCACCCCGCCCGCAGCGGCGAATAGCGCCAGTAACGGTAACAACGGCAACCGGAATCGGGCGTTCACGAAAAACGGCAGGATGGCGGCGGCCTGGACGAGAACGACCCACAGCAGCAGATTTCCCGCCGGCCGCCAGCGCCGGAAATGGGCTAGCCCAAAGATGGCCACCGGCAGCATCAACCAGGTGGCCGGCCACCAGCGGGCCAGCAGGAAGACCCCCTCCTGCCTGGCGAACCAGACCGGGTTGATGTTGTTGCGGCCTTCCTGGGCATTCACCATCAACAGGACCTTCTTGCCCACCAGCGCCAGGGTGCGGCCGGGATTCGCGGCGATCCATTTCAGGGCCCGACCGGTCAGGTATCTGGAGGCCTGGACCGGAGTGTCCGCTCCCGCTTGCCGGCTCTGAAGTTGCAGATCGTCCCAGAGAACCCCCACGGGGATGGCGGAGACACCGTCGGCAGAATCGGAATTGCCCGCGACCAGGTTTGAACCCAGGTTGGCGCTGATCAGCGCGAATTCCCCGTACTTCAGGTTGTGCAGTGTGGCAGGAGATACCGCGAGCAGGAAACCCGCGAGCAGCAAACCGATCGAACCGGGGCCGACCGCTGGTCCAGCCGACCTGTTTCCCGACCTGTTTCCCGACCTGTTTCCCGACCGTCCCGACCTTCCCCACCACCACAGCCACACGGTCACCGCGGCGATCAGCAGCATCAGGTTGGGCCGCCCAAGAGCAGCCAAACCCATCAGCAGCCCGGCGAAAAACTGGGTCCGGCCCACGGCCTTGGCCTTGCCGGCCACGACCCTCAACACCAGCAGCAGAGAGCCCATGGTCAGGGGGGTCGTCCAGGTTTCACCCAGAAGCTGAGTCTCGAAAAAAGGCAGGATGGGCAGCAGGGCGGTGATCAACGCTCCTGCGAAGGCGATCCGCGGGGTGAAGACCAGCCGGCCGATCGCAAAAGTGAGCAAAACCGTGACCCCACCGATCAGCATCTGCAAAATCAGGATCCCGGTCATGGAAAACCCGGCCTGATAGAACCAGGACAGCAGATAGGCGTACAGGGGCGGCTTGAAAAAAGCCTGAGCCTGGAATACCTGTCCCGCGGCCAGGGTCCGGGCCCAGATGTCGAAGAAGGAAGCATCGACCACGGGTGTGTGCAGGAAGGCTGAATCCGAGGCCAGCAGCCAATAGACCGCCCGGAAGACCAGGACCGCGGTGACCAGCATTGCGGCCTCGCGGGTCGGGAACGGTTCCCTGGCGGCACGCGTTTTGGTGGGTCTCTTTTTTCCCGTGTCGGACACGCCACACCCTTTCCATCGTGGAAATCTCAAGTCTGGAGACCGGAAGCGGCCTGCAGTGTAAAACCCGGTCCTGGATGCGTCAATGTTCACACCCACCATTCCCACCGTTCCGCTGGGTTGAAAGAGCACTGATCATGTTCTATTTTGGATCGGCCAACCTTCCATTCCGGTAATCCAGGGCGCCGTGCGCCCGGGGAAATCATGACCAGTTGCTGCGGACCGATGCCCGAAATGAACGTCGCCATGCTCACCGTCTGGGCCGCCTTCGGCATCGGCGTGACCACCAGTCTCGGCCACTGCATCGGCATGTGCGGACCCTTGCTCAGCACCTTTTCCCTGGCCCAGGGCAAGACCGACAGCCGGGTTCGCAACCTCCTGCCCGCCCTGCTGGTGTATCACTTCGGCCGCGTGAATTCCTACGCCGTCATCGGCCTGCTGTTCGGACTGCTGGCAACCGCCGCGCAAACCGCCGGTCCCTCCCCGAAAGTCCGGGGTACCCTGTTCCTGATCTCGGGCCTGCTGATGGTCCTGCTCGGAATGGGCCTGAAGGGCTGGCTGCCCACCACCAGGTATGTCGAAAGCAGCCGCCTGGGCCGCTTCACCGCCGAGAAGTTCATGTCCCTGGTGGGCACCCGCAGCATGGCCGGACGCTACATGCTGGGCGTGGCCAACGGCTTTTTGCCCTGCGGCCCGGTGTATGCCGTGGCCATGTCCGCGCTGACCGCCCCGACTCCCCTGCACGGCGCCCACACCATGGTGATGTTCGGCCTGGGCACCATGCCGGTCCTGATCGCCATCGGGCTGGGGGCCGGCCGGCTGGCTCCGTCGCTGCAACGGAAGTTCAACTTCGTGGCGGCGATCCTGGTGATCATCGTGGGCGTGGAATTCCTTTTCCGGGCCGGCAAGCTGTTCGGGCTGATCGAGGCCATCAAGTGGGGATTTTTGCCGGTGTGGTGAGGTGGGTGGGTTTGCGCTCGAAGCCGTCGCAAAGACAAAACCTCATAAAACGGCAC
>DAOWLV010000281.1 GCA_030643455.1 Candidatus Krumholzibacteriia bacterium
ACGGTGACGCCGACCGTGAACCGGCTTTCCTGGCGGCCGTCCACCGAAATATTGACATCCTGGGTCAATGCCGGGAAATCCTCGTCTTCGTAGTAGTAGGTCACGTCCATCTTCGAATCCTCGATGGCGAAACCCCCGTACAGGGTCAGGGCCGGCCAGCTCTTGCTGACGGCTACGAAATAGGAGTTGGCTTCCGAGTCGAAGAGCTTGTCCTGACCCAGTCCCTGGGTGTTCTCCACGTCCAGGCTCTGGGTGAAGAACCCGACCATGAGATCGATGGGGAAATCCTCCAGAACTCCGCTGGCACTCCACTGAAGACCATAACCCAGGTATTCGGACTTGCCGATATCGCCCAGATTCATCGAAGGGAAGTAGCGGACTGTCGCCTTGAGCCCAAAAATACCACCGATGTAGGCTTCGGGCGTGGCCATGGGAACCCAGCGTGTATCCCAGAAGCCGGGAATGCCTTCGATCGTTCCCACGTAGACCCCGCTCGCGTAAATATCTACCTTGCCGTTGGTTTCGGTGTCCCCGAAGATCGTGGGCCCTGACATGATCGCCGTCCCGGACTGGCCGGCCAGGCCAGGATCCAGATCCCCCAGATCTTCGACCCGGACGACTGTCTGGAAGGTCTGGTCAGCCTCGTTCAGGTTGGTCGCCATGACCTTGATGCCCACCCCGAAGGTCAACCCCCCCCACGGAATGTTGGCCGTGGAATACAGGTTCGAGTTCTGGTTGGGGCCAAAGGCGTGGATGAACGGGGAGGAATACGCTTCGGCGTATTCAGGACCTACCTGCTCGATGAGTTGCTGCAGGTCGGTGGCCTGGGCGGTGTCCATGGCCCCGGCAAGACACAGGCAGACAACCAGGACTCCAGCAAGACCGGTCTTCACTCCCTCGAGGCGGCCCGAAAATTTCCCACATCTGGAAAATAATCTCATTGTTTTCCCTCCCCCGGTTGGAAAAATAGGATCATTCAGGTAACATGGGGAATGTCTTCCCCTTGAGAGTATACCATGAACTGTCCTGGATCTAAACGTTAATCCCTTGACAAGCAAGGTGGGTTTTCTCCTAACCGCAACCCGAAAGACGACATATGTCGCCCGTAGATCGCCAGCAGGATGCTCCCGACAACCGGACCGCCGTCTTGCTCTGGGACATGGCCGGGACACTTATTCCCTATGATCCGGTGACCGGAAAGCCCCTTCCCCTGCCCGGCTGCACTGATTTTCTGCCCGAACTCGCCCGCTACTTCCGGCTGGTCGTCACCACCGGGGACGGGACGGCTTCCGCCCGTGGTTTTCTCGACTCCTACGAGATCTTGCCCCATATGGAGCAGGTTTTCGGCGATCTGGCCAATCCGGTGGGAAAACCCTACGGGGAGATCCTGCGTCAGCTCGGGGGACAGCCGGACCGTTCCCTGGCGATCGGAGACCGCCTGCGGGCCGACATCCCGGCCGACACGGACCAGGTGGTGACCATCCTGATCAACCAGGACGGGGATATCGTCAATGCGGGGATGGTCTCGTTCATGACCCATATTCTCAGGAAGCAGTCGGAATGTTTTCCCGAAGCCTTCAGGCTGTTGGCCGCGGGTGCGGCCCCCGACCTGGAACCCGTGGGTTTGGCCTGGGGCGGCGAGATCACCGAAGCCTGGCGCCGCAACGACGGATTCGATTACCGGCTGATGGTTTATCGGCATTCCGCCCTTGCGGGGGATCGGCTGATCATCATCATTTGAAAGATGAGTATTCCCCGGGCGACCTCACCCCTCCTGCACAACCTCGGGACGCAGAAAAGCCGCCAACCAACCGATCATATAGAGCCCGTTGGCCGCCACTCCGAGGTAGCAGCCCCATTCCGGCTGCGGGGTGACCGGTGTGATAAGGAAAAAGAACAAGACCCTTGTTTCAAAGATGAGCTGGGGGATCCACAGGATGACGATTGCCGACCCCACGGCCATCAGCGGTGCGGCAAACTGCACCAGGATCCGCAGCGTCCCGCGCAATCGCAACCTGCCAAGACCGAAAATCAGCAACGGCCACAGGTAGGTCAAACCCACCAGGACGACCCCGACCGCATCGCCTTCCACAAAATCCCAGATGTACCGGACCTGGTCTTGCTCCCCTCGATCCCCGGAAATGCTGTAGATCGGAAACAGGACCGAAACCACGAGCAGAACAGCGGCGGCCACACGCACACCGGTGATGACCCTGGATTCCCAATCCGCGGTGGCGCCCACGAATGGTTTCGAGCAGTAGAAGAAGTAGAGCCCCAGCCGGAACAGGGCGAATACCGGCACCATGGCCATCAGGAAGGTCGGCATCCGGCCGTGGGTGAGATCCCAGGCGATCATGCTGATCCAGATGGAACCCACCCCGATGAGCGTGCCGCGGTTGGCCATGAACCAGGCCAAACGCTGTCGTTCATCCATGTTCATCAGTACCATTTCGCTTTTCATGGCGCCCCCTCCTGTTCGTCCCGGATTTCAAAAACCTCGTCCACCTTCATTCCCAGTTCCCTGGCGATCGAAAAGGCCAGCAGGGTTGATGGGATGAAATGACCCTTTTCGATGGCCAGGATGGTCTGCCGGCGGACATGGACACGTTCGGCAAGATCCTGCTGCGTGAGATCCAGCCGGGCCCGGTGCTGTTTGATGTGGTTGATCAGTCTCATGGGGAAGAATGTGCGGTATACCGAACATTTTGTCAAGTTTAGATTACTTTGATTGGGCCCTGGAAAATGTCCCTGGAAAATCCGGATCCCGAAGTGAATATTACACCTGGGTTTGCACTACTCCCCGGCAGGAAAAGGAACCATCATGTCCGATCTGATCCGCCTCTTCGTCACCGGCGGCACCTTCGACAAGGAATACAACGAGAGGAACGGGAGTCTCTACTTCAAGGACACCCACCTGCGGGACATGCTCAAACTGGGTCGCTGCCTGCTGGACGTGGAAGTCCGCACCCTGATGATGATCGACAGCCTGGACATGGACGACGAGGACCGTGAGGTCATTCTCGGCCAGTGCCGCAAGTGCGACCGGGACCGCATCGTCATCACCCACGGCACCGACACCATGGAAACGACCGCTCGTCTGCTGGGGGAGAACATCACCGACAAGACCATCGTGTTGACCGGGGCCATGATTCCCTACGCGTTCGGCAGCAGTGACGGGCTGTTCAATCTCGGCAGTTCCCTGGCTTTTGCCCAGAGCCTGCCCGCCGGTGTCTACGTCGCCATGAACGGCCGCTGCTTCCGGTGGGACAATGTCCGTAAGAATCAGGACGCGGGAGTGTTTGAGGAATTGTCATAATTTTCCCCAGTTTTGTTGACCTGTACGCCGTTTGTCCCAAATTTCTCCAAAATAATTGATAATAATGACTCTCAGGGTGTAACCAAAATGACATCTCGAGGCCTTTATACCTACCACGGGGGATCGGGGGAGACCGACACCGGTGGATCGGTAGCGTCAAAGTTTGTTTTGGGCCGCGAATTTTAAGCCTCTATGCCGATTTTGATCATCAGGTTTGATGGCGCTACCGATTGAATAATTTACTCGTTTAGGGAATACCGGATCGCGCTTGGGCGATCTTTGGGCGAGGGTTTCCTTTAGCCGATCCGGTTGTTCCCAAATGGATATTGCCTCGTTTCCCACCATCAATCGGTTTGTCCTTGGACCCGATCCCTTGATCTGATACCTTTTTATCAGGAAGATTCACCACTGCCTACCCGGAGGATGGCATGGGTTCGGAACTGGGCATCCTTGCCGCCACCGCTGCGACCATCGGCTTCGTGCACACCGTCACGGGGCCGGACCACTACCTCCCCTTCATTGTCATCGGCAAGGCGCGGAACTGGTCCCTGGGGCGCACCCTGGGCGTCACCACCCTGTGCGGGATCGGCCACGTGCTGGGGTCCGTGGTGCTGGGTCTGGTCGGCATCGGTCTGGGTGTGGCGGTGGGGCAGTTGAATTTCATCGAGGGCGTGCGTGGAGACATCGCGGCCTGGCTGTTGATTTCCTTTGGCCTGATCTACTCCGTGTGGGGTCTGCGCAAAGCCATGCGGGACAAACCCCACACCCACGTGCACCAGCATTCCGACGGTTCGGCCCACACCCACCACCACAGCCATCACCACGAACATTCCCACGTGCACGACGAGGGTTCCGGATCCCGCCGCAACCTCACCCCCTGGGCCCTGTTCATCATCTTCGTTCTGGGCCCCTGCGAACCCCTGATTCCGATCCTGATGTACCCTGCGGCCACCAGCAGTTTCTGGGGTCTGTTCCTGGTGGCCGGGATCTTCGCGGTGGTGACCATCGCCACCATGCTGCTGATGGTCTTCCTGGCCCAGAGGGGCGTCCGCCTGATCCCCATGCAACGCATCGAACGCTACACCCACGCCATCGCCGGCGTGGCGATTCTCGGCAGCGGCCTTGCCATTCGCTTTCTCGGGTTGTAACCATGCATGAGATGTCCATCGTGTCAGGCGTTCTGGATATCGCCGAAAACGAGGCGCGGGCGGCCGGCGCCCGGGTCATCAACTCGGTGGAAATCGAGGTGGGCCAGCTGGCCGGCGTGGAGATCCCCTCGCTGGAATTCTGTTTCGAGGTGGCCCGCCGCGGCACCCTCGCCGCCGGGGCGGATCTGGTGATCCATGAAATCCCCGGTCTGGGCCACTGTCCGGATTGCGGCCAGGACGTGGCGGTGGATTATTTCATGGCCGTCTGTCCGGCCTGCAACCAGGGGTTGGTGGAGATCCTGCAGGGCAAGGAACTGAGGGTCCGTTGCATCAACGTGGATTGAACATTTTCTGAAAATCGTGGGAGTGCGACATGTGTGACACCTGTGGCTGTGGACAGCCCCCCGAAGCGGTGACCTTCCGGAAACCCGGAGAA
>DAOWLV010000075.1 GCA_030643455.1 Candidatus Krumholzibacteriia bacterium
GCATCTGATCGAGAAGATCCGCGATTCCGTCATCGGCGACGACCGGGCCCTCGACGGTCCCTACGGACCGCGCCGGATGACCTATGCCGATTACACGGCCAGCGGCCGCTCGCTGGAGTTCATCGAGGATTTCATCCGGGAAGAAGTGCTGCCCCTTTACGCCAATACCCACACCGAAACTTCCAGCACCGGGCTTCAGACCACCCGTTTTCGCGAAGATGCCCGGCGGATCATCCTGGAATCCGTGGGAGGCGAGGAAGAGGACGTGGTGATCTTCTGCGGGTCCGGGGCGACCGGGGCGATCAACAAGCTGATCGAGATTTTGAACCTGCGCCTGGCCAGCGATCTGGACGAAGAGTTCCAGCTGTCCCGGCACATTCCAGCTGAACAGCGACCTGTGGTTTTCATCGGGCCCTACGAGCACCATTCCAATGAACTGCCCTGGCGCGAGTCCATCGCCGACGTCGTGGTCATCGCCGAAGACGAGGACGGCCTCATCGACCAGGCCCAGCTCGAGATGGAGCTGGTCAAATACGCGGACCGGGCCCTGAAGATCGGCAGCTTCTCGGCGGCCAGCAACGTGACGGGCATCGTTTCGGATACCGCGGGTATCTCGCGTCTGCTTCACACCCACCAGGCCCTGGCATTCTGGGATTTTGCCGCGGCGGCGCCCTACGTGAAGATCGAGATGAATCCCCATGAAGGACCAAACCAGGGAGACCTTTCCTACAAGGACGCACTATTCATCTCGCCCCATAAATTTGTCGGCGGCCCCGGCACGCCGGGTGTCCTGGTGGTCAAGCGCCGGCTGATCACCAACCGGGTGCCGACGGTGCCCGGTGGGGGCACCGTGTCGTACGTCAGTCCCGATGGGCACTCCTATCTGGAGGATCCGGCCCACCGCGAAGAAGGCGGTACGCCGGCCATCATCGGGGCCATTCGGGCCGGGCTCGTGTTTCACCTGAAAAACGCCGTGGGCGAAGAGAACATCGAGCGGCTCGAACACGAATTCGTGAAACGAACCATCGACGCCTGGGCTCCGAACCCAAACATCGAGGTGCTGGGCAATCTCGGCGCCCAGCGGCTTTCCATCGTGTCGTTCGTGATCCGGCGGGGTGAGAAGATCCTGCACCACAACTTCGTGGTGGCCCTGCTCAACGACCTGTTCGGCATCCAGGCGCGCGGCGGCTGTTCGTGCGCCGGGCCCTACGGCCACCGCCTGCTGGGGATCGACCTGGCCCGAAGCATGAAGTTTCACGAGGCCATCGAAAACGGTTCGGAGGGCATCAAACCCGGTTGGGTGCGGGTGAACCTGAACTATTTCATTTCCGATATCGTATTCCGGTTCATCATCGATGCGGTGGATTTCATCGCCCGCGAAGGGTGGCGGCTGCTGGCCCATTACGACTTCGATACCGTGACGGGCATCTGGCGCCACCGCAAGGGGTTGTCTGGCGGGGGGCTCAGCCTCGACGACATCACCTATTGTTCCGGCAAGATGCAGTATCGGTCCCACCACCACACCGAACCCGAAAGCGCCTTCGCCGAGTACCTCGAGGACGCCGAACGGATCGTCATGGATCTGGCCGAACTGGCCGGCCAATCGGGCTCTTCGGGCGGGGTCACGCCTGAAGCTGCTCAGACAGCGCTCGATGACGAATTGGAACCGTTGCGGTGGTTCCCGTTGCCGGGGGAGGGGATCGAGACTTGACCGTGTTTTGCATCAACCCAGGAGAAGCAATGTGAATCAATCGATCAACAACCGTGTCTTCCTGATGTTGGCGGTGGTGGCCTTGGCAGCAATGATGATCCTGGCCGGATGCAGCGACGACGACGACCCGGTGAAGGTGGTGCCTGATCCTCCCATTGGAGCGGGGTCGCCCGATGAACTGGTGGCTCAATTCCTGGCAGCTTATGGAGCCATGGACCTGGACAATTACCTGGCTCTTCTGGACCCGGAATTCCTGATGGTTTTGGGGGAAGATACCATCGACGATTTTCCCGATGTGGGCACGACCCTGGATTTCACCGAAGAAGAGCGGATCCATCAGCGCATGTTTTCAGGCGAATCGGTCACCGATCCCAATGGTGATTTCGTTCCGGGTGTGCAGACCATTTTTTTCAGTAGATTCACGGCGCTGGCTGCCTGGTCCCCGTCCGATGACCCGGATCGGTTTCCGGAAACTGTATGGGCCTCCTACCAGGTGGAAATCCATTTCGATCGGGGTCAGCAATTTTCGACGTTGAGGGTGATCGGAATGGTGAAAATCTACGCCAAGGCCCATGATGTCATGGTAGACGGCGAAGAAAAAACCTATTACCTGATGGCCGGCATGGTGGATTTGACAGGTTTCGGAAAAGGCGTGGAAGTAGAATCGTGGGGCAGCGTGAAAGCGTTGTTTCGTTGAGATTACAGAAGGGATGTGATGGTGATGATGACGGTCATGAACAAGGAAATCAAACTCGTCACCCTGATGGTGGTGGTGGCCTTGGCGGGAATGATGATCCTGGCCGGCTGCAGCGACGATGACGACCCGGTGAAGGTGGTGCCCGAGCCCAATCCACCCACCGCGCCCGAGACGGCCGATGAATTGATGACCCAGTTCCAGGCGGCTTATCAGGCCATGGATGTGGACCATTACCTGGCCCTTCTGGACCCGGAATTCCTGATGGTCCTGCAGGAAGATACCCTCGACCATTTCCCCGAAATGGGCACGACCCTGGATTTCACCGAAGAAGAGCGGATCCATCAGCGGATGTTTTCCGGCGAATCGGTCACCGATCCCCAAGGGATGTTCGTTCCGGCCATGCAAACCATTGGATTCCTGGTTTTCAATGCCCTGGACGGCTGGTCCGCGGCGGATGACCTGGGCCAATTCCCGGGCACCGAGTGGGCACCCTTCATGGTGGAAATCATTTTCGACCGGGGCCAGGAATATTCGACCTTGATTTTGGATGGCGTGGTGAAGATCTACGTCAGGACCCATGAGGAAATCATCCACGGCAAGGAAACAACCCATTGTCTGATGGCCGGCATGGTGGATTTTACAGGAACCGGAAAACCTGTGGATCCAATTCCCTGGGGTAGTGTAAAAGCCCTATATCGATGATATTACAGAAGGTGTTTGAATGTTGGTCATGGACAATAAAATGAGTGCACGGCTGGCCGCCTTGATGTTCGCGGTCCTGCTGATCGCCTCCGGCTGCAGCGATGAAGAGGAGAGCCTCCTGACACCCCGGACGGTGGACAATATTCCCGACTCATCCTTGCTCTTTCCCGACACGCCCGAACAGCTGATGGCCAATTTCCAGACAATCTACGAAACCATGGATGTGGACGAGTACAGACTCATCCTGGACCCGGCCTTCGAGACCATCCTGCAGGATGCCACACTGGATGATTTTCCAGGTGTGGGCATTACTCTGGACGTGGCCGAGGAGAACCACCTCCACGAACGGATGTTTCTGGGCGAGCCTCTCCAGGATGCCAATGGGGAATTACTTCCCGCGATTTTCCAGTTCACCATGGCCAGGTTCCAGCCCGTGGTCGACTGGGGAGAATCTCTTCCATCCGACCCCATCCCCAACACCCTTTCGGCCATGTACGACGTGGAAATCCTGGTGGGCCGGGGCCAGGAATTTTCATCCCTTATGGTAAGGGGATCGATCCGGTTCTACGTGACCACGGCCGAAGGGAGGCTGAACGGTGAGCCCAAGACCTATTACCGGTTGGTTGGCCAGCTGGATTTGACCCAAGACAACAAGGCTGTTTGGTTAACACCCTGGGGCTCCCTCAAGGCCTGGTTTCATTGATCATCGAACAAGGGAAAAACTGCATGTCCAGATATCCAAGCATCCTGGTACCGCTGGCGGCCATGATCATTTTGGCATGCCTGTTCCTGGTATCAGGCTGCAGCGAAGATGACCCGGTGACTCCGGCACCCCTTCCTGAAGCAGGCTACCTGGCCACCTCGCCCGACTCGCTCATGGCCCTGTGGCAGACGGCCCTGACGACCCTGGACAGCACCATGTACCGCGACATGTACGATCCGGATTTCAAATTCCATTTCAGCGACGGCGACCTGAGTGAATTCCAACTTCTAACCGACTACATGACACGCGATGAAACGGTTCAGACCGGCTGGAACATATTCTCGGGACAGGACATCACCAACTGGCAGGGCGTCAACGTTTTTGCCGTGGCCCGCATCATTTTCCATGAGATGACACAGGTGACCGATTGGGAGGTCGTGGCCGCGGGATCGGCCCCTTCCGTCGCGAACGCCCGTTTCACCATTCAGATGGCTGTGGAACGGGGCTTCGGGGTCCCGACCATCTCCGCGACCGGTTCCTACGATTTTTTTGCCGTGGCCCGCGATACCATCCTGGAGAACGGAACAGCCACCCAGTATTACCGCCTTATAAACATGGAAACGGTTAATCCCGGCAAGACCGACAAGGTGATCCACACATGGGGCGGAGTGCACCTGACCTACATGACCGACGAGGCCCCGCATGCGGCCCTTTATGTCACCGATATCGGCGGGTCGCCCCTGCCGGTGTACATGTGCGACGCTACCGGATCCATCGATACCGACAGCGGCCTGCATCCGGCGCCCTACCGTTGGCAGTTCGAGGGTGGGGGCGCCTGGAACTGGACGGACTGGATGGAGGATCCGACCATCACCCATTCCTATCCCACGACCGGCGATTACACCATCACCGTCCAGGTCCGTGACCGGTGGGGATTGACCGATACGGCCGAGCATGACGTCTCGCTCAGGCTACCCTTCCCCGATTCACCCGACAAGTTGATGGCGAATTTCCAGACGATCTACGAGTTCATGGATGTCCGCGCGTACTTCGAGATCATGCATCCGGATTTCCTGACCATCCTGCAGCAGGACACAATCGACGAGTTCCCGGATGTCGGCACCACCCTCAACGTGCACCAGGAGGGTTGGATCCATTTGCGGATGTTCTCGGGGGTGGCTGTGGAAGACCCCAACGGGGATTTCGTGCCCGGCCTCAGCGGCATTGCCTTCAGCAGGTTTCGGGCACTGGATGCCTGGACCGAATCACCCGGGGAGGACATTTTCCCCAACACCGAGTGGGCTCCCTACGAGGTGGAATTCCTGTTCGACCGCGGTCAGGAATTCTCGACCCTGAGCGTCACGGGCACGATCAAGTTTTACGTGACCAGCCGGGACTCCCTGCACGAGGGCGCCATCAAGCCTTATTACCAGATGATCGGACAGGTGGACCTTACCGATGGATTCAAATCTGTCGAGAATAGCATCTGGGGCAGCGTCAAGGCCTTATGGCGATAGCAGGCGCCCGAAATGCCAGATCAGGGCCCAAGGAAGGCTGAGCGGTAAATCCAAGACCAAATTTCGCTTGGTTGGCCAACTGAATTTGACCTATACTTACAAAAATACCAGAGAGGTAGCCTGGGGTTCTCTCAAGGCTAGGGATCGTCCATCAATCAACAAGGAAGTTGTACCATGACCAAATTCACAAACAGCCTGGCGACTGTGGCCGTCCTCGTCATTGTGGGAAGTCTGTTCCTGATGACCGGCTGCAGCAGCGACGACGATCCTGTGACTCCCGTTCCGCTGACCGAGGCGGATTCCCCCTACGTCCCGACCGAAATGGACATCGCCCTGTGGGAAACGGTTCTCCAGCTGGATGACCTGTGGCGGGAGACCGATACCATCGAGTATAATCTCCGAACCACCAAATTGCCTTTCCCCGACACGGCCGATCAGTTGATGGAGAACTTCCAGGCCATCTACGAGACCATGGACGTGGGCGAGTACGTCAAGCTCATGCATCCGGATTTCCTGACCATCCTGCAGGAAGAGACAATCAACGAATTCCCGGATGTCGGCACCACTCTCGACGTGCTCGAGGAGCAGCAGATCCACAAGCACATGTTCTCCAGGAATTCCATGACCGACCCCAACGGGGATTTCGTACCCGGCGTGGACGGCATCTCCTTCCTCCGGCTCCAGGCGCTGGACGCCTGGCAAATATCGCCGGATGACGACATCATCCCCAACACCGAGTGGGCTCCCTTCGAGGTGGAATTCCAGTTCGACCGCGGCCAGGAATATTCGACCCTGAACGTCGAAGGTGTGATCAAGTTCTACGTGACCAGCGTGGAATTTCAGTTCCAGAGTGTCGACATGCAGTTCTACCAGATGATCGGACAGGTGGACCTGACGAACAGTGTCAAGGCCTCCGAGGGGACCAGCTGGGGAACCGTCAAGGCCCTGTACCGCTGATATTGAATGGCTTTGTCAAGCCCTCTTGAGGGGACCCGGGATAACCCGGGTCCCCACTTTTCCAGTTGTAGAGATTATCGCCGGCGAAGAGATCGTCAAAGGACCCGGGCATCCGGAGCCTTGAAGCAACGGGTATCCCGCCAGATGGCACCCGGGAAACGTGCTTCGATCTCTTCGCGGCGTTTTTTTGGTATGCAAAGTACGTTGTTGTATTGCTGGCGGGCATCAAATGGTGGAAACACCACGCCCTCTTTCAGGGCACGCAGCTGGGCGGATTTTGGCAGGCCCGCCATTCCGTACAAGACGTAGTCTGACAGGAACTCCTCGAGTCCATGTCCGGATTTTTCCGCCGTCTCATGATGATATTCAAGAATGATGATCGGCAACCGCGTTCTGATGGTCTCCTTCAGCCCGTTGAGAACTTCCCATTCGTGGCCCTCGACATCGATTTTAATGAAGTCGACGTCGCCTACGGCATGGTCGCGAAGAAAGTTGTCGCCCGCCTCCAGGGATATTTCGAAGGCGCCTTCCGATGGCTCATCCGGGATCCTGGCCATTCCCAGGTTGTTTTCATCAATCGATTCCAACAAAGCTGTCCCGGGGTCCGTGGACAGGCCGATCTGGAACAACTCGATGTTTTCATGCGTCTTTCCATTGCGGGAAAGGTATTTGAAAGCGACTGGATTCGGTTCGAAGCAAAGAACTCTTTCAAAACAATTCGCCAGCCACATCGCGTGATTTCCGATGTTGCTTCCGACATCGAGCATGGTGCCGTTTTTTCTGCCGGTGAACAGATGCCTCAAAAAAGCGATGACGTTGCGGTCAAAACAGAGGTAAAGGAACAGGTCCCTGCCTACCACGTCGTCGGAATCGATCAATATGTTTCCGCGGTGGGTTTCGAGAACGATATCCCCGGCAATGCCGGTATTTCCACTCGTCAGGCTGGTTACGATCTTCTTGTAGATGACCGTCGGAATCAACCCTGCCAGGTAGATTCTGCGCACCAACTTGACCATACCGGGAATGGGGCGTTCTGATTGCAGGATCGTTCCGAACATCTGCTCTCCTTGTTTTTGGTTCCGGAAAAAGTGGCATTCCGGGATCGAGAATGCCAGGGAGAAACCGGGGCCTAGATCCCCATCACCAAGGCCACGATCTTTTCCAACCCGGCCCGGTCCACCTCGCTGAAGGCATCCGGCTGGTCGGAATCCACATCCAGCACAGCCACCACGTTGCCCGCCGGTTCGCGCACCGGAACCACGATTTCACTCTTTGACCGTTCATCGCAGGCCACGTGTCCTTCATAAGCGTGCACGTCCGGCACGATGATCGATTCCCGATCCTTCACGCAGGCCCAGCAAACCCCTTCGGGTCCGGGCAGCACGGCGCAGGCCAGCGGTCCCTGGTAGGGGCCGACATATAATTTTCCCGCGATCAAGCGGTAAAACCCCGTCCAGAAGAAATGCGGCATCTTGTGGTGCAACAGCGCGCTGATGGTGGCCATGCGGGCGGTGGGATCATCGTTTTCGGCGAAGAGTTCGGCCAACTGGTCGTAGATGCGTTCGTAGCGGGCGGCCAGTTGTGTTGGCGAAGTGGATGTCATGGGGCCGATTCCTTTCTGATCACAGATGGCGCGGCAGGAATTCCCCGCCGGGCTGGTCGCCGGTGAGCTTGCCGCCGGCGACGACCTGGCGGCCTCGCAGCCAGACGTCGCGAACACGGCCGGTGACCGGCAGGCCGGCCCACAGGGAGCCGGCGCGGTCGCTGGAGCCGAGGGGATCCCACCGGTACTCGGCAAGCGGATCGAACAGGACGATGTCGGCGTCGAAACCAGGTGCCATCTGTCCCTTTCGGCTGGCCAGTCCCATCAGTTCCGCGGGACGATGACAGCAGGTCTCGATCCAGCGGGCAGGATCCATTTTACCAGTAACCACGGCCAGGGAGTGGCTGACGACCATTCGTTCGGCGACCCCACCGCAACCGTTGGGAACGCGGGGGAAGCCGCCGCCAGCGGCAGCGGACTTCACGGTGAGGGGAAATTCGCAGTGGTCGGTGGAAAGCAGATCGAGGTGACCGGCTACCAGGCCCGACAACAGTTCGTCGCCGTTGCCCTCGGTCCGCAGGGGAGGAGAGCAGATCGCCGCCAGTGCGGCCTCGTGACCGGATTCATAGAGACCGGCGTCCGCAAACAGATGATGCAAGCAGACTTCACCGAACAATTTACCATCCCGGCCCTGGGTATTCCGGGTCTTTTTCAACAATTCCAGGGACTGGCCCAGACTCATGTGGACGATGGTCAGGGGGCACCCCGTCACGGTCGCCAGATCCAGGATCTCGGCCACGGCCTTTACCTCGGATTCATCCGGATGGGCCAGAGGGTGCCAGCACGGGGCCGTTCGACCGGTATCCAGCAGAACCCTTTCGGCCGCGGCGTTCATCTCACCGTCTTCGGCGTGCACCAGCAGCATGGCACCCGCCTGGTGTACTGCCTCCATCAGGCGTTTCATCTCGACCAGCGAAAGCATCAGGCGGCCCTTGTAGGCCAGGAATCCCTTGAAGGTGGGCAGGCCCTGCTCGACCAGGGCAGGGATTTCCGCCAGGCGGTCGCCGGACACATCGGTCACCGTGACGTGCAAACCGTAGTCGCACAGGATGACACCGTCAGCCATGCCGCGCCATTTGGACACGGCCTCGGGCAGGGGCTCGCCTACGGTGGGATTGGCGAAATCGATGATCGTGGTGGTTCCGCCCAGGAGCGCGGCGGCGGAACTTTCCTGCCACCCGAGACTGCTGACTCCGCTTCCCAGGGGCATTCCGAAGTGGGTGTGGGCATCCACCGCCCCGGGCAGGACCCACAGACCGGTCGCATCGATGATGGGCCCGGCGCCGGTAGCCTGGCCCGGCTCGGTGACCGCGGTGATCGTGGACTCTTCCACGATGACGTCTGCCGGTCTGGGCCCGTCCGCGGTGATGGTGGTGCCGCCTTTGATAATCATGATCTAAATGAATACCTTTTTCCCCGGGGAATCACCACCTAATTCACGCTCCAGGCCACCTGTCACAGCAACGGGATTGGCTTTCATGAGGGTGGACCGCACTACCGCCAAGGTCTATAATCCTCTGCGACATATCTGGACCCATTCGTCGCGGCCGGCAACCCGGTCGGTGGGGTGGTGTTTTGTACCCCTGTAAGGAGCCGGGATGAAACGGATCAAGAGCCGAATCAACACGCAGGACGCCACCTTCAAGGAAAACGACAAGCTGAATCGGGAGCGGGCCGCTGATCTGGCCGCCCTGCTAGGGAAAATCAGTTTCGGTGGCAGCGAAAAAGCCCGCGAACGCCACCTGTCCCGGGGAAAACTGATGGTGCGGGATCGCATCGAGGCCGTCCTGGACCAGGGTTCTCCTTTCCTCGAACTGTCGCCCCTGGCCGCCCACGGGGTCTACCCGAGTGAGATTCCCGCCGCGGGATTGATCACGGGGATCGGTCAGGTCCACGGCCGCCAGGTGATGATCGTGGCCAACGACGCCTCGGTCAAAGGGGGCACCTATTTCCCGATCACGGTCAAAAAACATCTCAGGGCCCAGGAGATCGCCAAAGAGAACCGGCTGCCCTGCATTTACCTGGTCGATTCGGGCGGAGCGTTTCTGCCCATGCAGGACGAGGTCTTTCCCGATCGCGATCACTTCGGGCGCATCTTCTACAACCAGGCAACCTTGAGCGCGATGGACATCCCGCAGATCAGCGCCGTGCTGGGCTCCTGCACCGCCGGCGGGGCGTACGTTCCGGCC
>DAOWLV010000429.1 GCA_030643455.1 Candidatus Krumholzibacteriia bacterium
CCCACCGGCGACACCAAGGATTTCACCTCGGGGGTGAGTTTCCGGGGCATGAGCGTGGAATGGCGTAATTTCTACATGCGGGACGCCGCTTACGGCATCAATGTCGGCTGGAACGTTTTCAACGAAACCGACGACTCGACTGTATTTTTCGATAACGCAGCAATTACGGGAAAACGTTGGCACTACATTAATGCCATTCCCATTTACGGAGCCTGGTACAAGTACTTCAGCGACGACAAGCGCAGCAGCCGGTTCTACGCGGGCATCAACGCGGGGACCGCCTGGATCGAGCAGCGCACGGAAATGAGCCTGTATCAGCTGACCGAGGACAACTGGCACTTCGCCATCGCGCCCGAAGTGGGCATGAACCTGCCCTGGGATTCATTCCTGGGATACGTGGCCGCCCGTTACCATTACGCCTTCGAGGCCGGTGACGTGAAAGCCCAGCAGTGGATCGAGTTCAAGATCGGGTTCGGCCTGGACTGATCCTGGTCGTAGTCATGACAGCGGCCGCCGGTTTTCTGACCGGCGGCCGCTTTATGTCCAGCCTACCTGATTTCGTACTTGTTGATCCGGTAAACGAGCACATGCCTGGGGATCCCGAGATATGCGGCCGTCTTGGAACGGTTCCCGCCACATATATCCAAAGCCCTGCGGATGACTTCCTTTTCCAAAGCGACCAATGACAAACCACCGGCGGGCAGAGGACCGAGGGGCAGGCCGCCTTCCATGGCCTCCCTGTCGGCGGTCACCGGCTGCAGTTCTCCGGCTCGAGGGGCCAATCGTTCCAGGTCCGCCAGAGTCAGGGTGTCGGACTGCCGCATCAGGACCAGGCGCTGGTTCAGATTTTTCAACTCGCGCACGTTCCCTCGCCAGGGGCGTCCCTCGAGGGCCTTCAGCAGGTCAGGGTCCGACGCCAGATCCTGCCCGCCGTGCAGACGGGTGAAGTGATCCCAGAGCGGGCCCACATCTTCGGAGCGATCTCGCAGTGAGGGCATCGCCAGCTGCAGGACGTTGATCCGAAACAGCAGGTCCTCCCTGAAACGGCCTTGTGCGGTTTCGGTTTCCAGGTCGCGATGGGTGGCGCACACGAGGCGGAAGTCAACGTCGATGGGGTGGGTGCCGCCGACCGGGTCCACCTGTTTGGTATCCAGGACACGTAGCAGCTTCGGCTGCAGGTCCAGGGGAAGTTCGCCGATTTCATCCAGGAACAGGGTGCCGCCCTGGGCGGCCCGGATCCTTCCGGGGGACGCCTGGCCGGCACCAGTGAACGCTCCCCTGGTGTGCCCGAACAGTTCGGATTCCATCAGGGTGCCGGGGATGGCTCCGCAATTCACGGTGATGAAGGGCTTGTCCCAGCGGTCGGAAAGATCGTGGCAGGCCCGGGCCACCAACTCCTTGCCCGTCCCGCTTTCACCGGAGATCAGAACCGTCGCGTCGCTGGGCGCCACCCGGCGCAACATTTCCATGAGGTCGGCCATCAGGCTCGAGCTGTAGACCATCCCGCTTTCCGGCGCGCGCTGTTTCAGGAGGCGCCGCAGCCGGACGTTGTCCACTTCCAGGGAGCGGGTGTGGAGGGCCTTGTCGACCGTCAGTTTGAGCTCTTCGCGGGCGAAGGGTTTGAGAAGATAGGTGAAGGCCCCCAGCTGCATGGCTTCGACGGCCTGTTCGACGGTGCCGTGGGCCGTTAGCATGATCACCGGGGGAGCAGCGGGGATTTCGCGGACCCGGCGCAGGACCTCCATGCCGTCCATGCCGGGCATCCTGATGTCGGTGATCACCAGGTCCGGTTCCCTGGTCAGCAACTCGAGTCCCGCGGTGCCGTCGGCGGCCGGCAGCACCTCGTGTCCCGCATCGGTCAGGATGAACTGAACGACTTCGCGCAGGCTGTTGTCGTCGTCGATCAACAGGATCCTGGCCATGTCACACCTCCTGGGCAGAGGGAAGTGCAAGAACCACGCAGGCCCCTTCGGTGAAGGAGGAATCCACGGCCAGCGATCCTCCCAGGTCTTCGACGATACGCAGGCTCGTGGCCAGGCCCAGGCCCGTGCCCTCACTCCTGGTGGAATAGAACGGGGTGCCGAAATTGGCCACCGCTTCGGCGGTGAAGCCGGGTCCTGAATCCTGCACGCGACAGATGACCTGGCCGGGTCCCGATTCCAGAATCATGGTCACGCTCCCGTCGGGTCCGGCGGCCGCCGCGGCATTGAGGGCCAGGTTGAGCAGGACCTGACGGATCTGCTGAGGGTCGCCCAGGGCCGCACCCAATCCAGGTGGAGATTCGATGGTGACAGGAACAGACCCGGGATCGTGTTCCATCAGGTCCACTACGGCCCGGCACTCGGCCGGAAGATCAAAGGGGACGATATCGCCCGGCTCGCTGCGTGCGAAGGCCAGGAATCTGGACAGGACCTGATTCAGGCGGCCGGTTTCCTCCTGGAGAATGGTGAACATCCGTTCCTTGGGGTGGTCAGCGGGAAAATCATCGGCCAGGACTTCCGCCGACCCTTTGATGCTGGCCAACGGATTCCGGATTTCGTGGGCCAGACCTGCCGACAACCGGCCGACGGCAGCCATGCGGGCCGATCGCACCAGCTCGGCCTCCATGACGGTTTTTTCATCGAGGGTGGTCTGCAGGTCCTCGGCGGTCTTCTCCAGACGATCCCGCGCCGCGTTGATCCGGCTCACCAGGGTTCCGGTCAGCAGACCCACCAGCAGGTAGAGCAGCATCTCCAGGATTTTTTCCACCGTGGTGCCGGGATCGAATCCGATGTAACCGAAAGCGTGGGGGACATAGAGGGCGATGACAAGCAGCGCAGCCATGACTCCACCACGTCTGCCGCCGCGAAATGCTGCCAGGATGATGGGGAAGTAGTACAGCCGCCGGTAGATGCCGTGAAGGGCATGGATGTGCCAGTGGGTGTTGTAATGAAGCAGGGAGATGACGGCGATCATCAGGATGGCCAGCCAGTAACGCCGCAGAAATGAGGCGGCAGGGCCTTCGGGTTGCTGATCTTGATAGTCG
>DAOWLV010000410.1 GCA_030643455.1 Candidatus Krumholzibacteriia bacterium
CCGAGGGCCCGGGCTTCCCTCAGGACCGATTCGTTGTAGGCGTCACTGTCCATGTAATGCCCCACGTCCTGCCAGTAGGAGTTCTGGTGATCCCCGCGGGTACCCGCGTAGATCCCCGCCCATTCCTCTGCCGATTCCATTCGCGAGTCGCCCTGGGCATCGAACACGAAATAGGCGGTCCAGATGGCCACTTCAACTCCGAGCATGATGTAACCCTTGGAATTCTGACCGTTGTAGATCTGCCCCGTACCGGGAATGATGGCGGAAAACAACCCGGCCTTGATCTTGTCTCCGGTGTGGGATGAACCATCGCCCTTATCCTGCTCGTCTTCTTCCTGTTTGGCGGAACCGCCGCCGAATTCGTCACTCAGACCGTCCCCCCCTATCTGATCAAAAGCCAGGCCGGTCGTGGCGCCGAGGCTCCTCCAGGAACCCGCCGCTTCACCGCCGAGGACCAGGTATTCGTCACGCAGGAAAGATCCGTCCGTGGTCCGGGGAGTCTGGGCCAGAGCACCGGATGTCCAGATCGCCACCGTCAGGACAAGGGCCACCTGGGCCAGGGTCGATCTTGGCTTCATCGCAAAATCCTTCAACATCGGCCTCCCACATTGGCCCGGGGTATGGGTACTGTAAAATTCCAACTTGCTTCCCCCATTCTGCTAGAACGAAACCGATGCCGCCAGGGCGCCCTTGTTCCAGCCGGCAGGCTGGGCGATGATCTGGATCGCGTGACCCGCCACCTCGAGTTCCTGGTCGGGATCGCCTCCAAGAAAGCCGGCCAGATACGCTGTCTGCATGACGCTGAAGAGCCTCAAACCGATGTTCACGTAGAGCCACCTGTCCCTGCTCTTGTAGGCGTCGTTGGAAGCGTCTCGCATCAGGCGGTAGGTCTCCCGGTTCTTGGAAACCCAGGGATGCTGCAGATCGGCCCTGGTCAGGGTGGGGTCATAATCGAGATCAGGATAGGCGACGCTGGCCCTGGTGTAATCGTCCCAGCCGAAAATGAACTGGTCCCACTTGCCCAGGTTTTCATAATACTCCCGGAAGTCGTCTTCCTTGCTCACGTACAGGGGGAGATTGTGGAGATCGTCCAGGGTATTGAAATTGTGCTCAGCAGTGATGGCACTGAAGTAGATGTCGCCCTCTCCGCTCCGTTCGGGGTCGATGCCCCCGTCCAGGTATCCTTCCAGAAGCATTTCATCCGTATAATGGTCGTCGGCGTAGGCGATATACTCATCCTTGAGATCATCGCCGTCACTGTTGTACTTGGCGACCTGCGTCCAGGCGAAGATATCGGCGGCCATCATGAAATAACCCCGCTTGTATCCCATGGAAGCCTCGCCGGATCCGGGCAGGATCAGGGAGAACAGGATCGGCCAGGCGCTCTTTTTCCGCGTGGAAGAAGATTCGAACTCCTGCACCTCCAGGTCGCCCCCCCCACCGCCACCGATCTCGCCCTGTTCAAAGCGCTGCCCTGTCAAAGCCAGCTCTTCCAGGCCATCACGGTTCATCAGCCAGGACATCCGTTCGGTTTCCGGAGACTGGGCCATTCCCGGAGCGGCTCCCAGCAGGCAGACGAGGGCCGAACCCAAGGCGAATAATCCCAGTTTTGACTGCAAAGGCATGCGATCCTCCCGTAAAAAACCGACTGTCATTTCTCCACCGCCAGGGTCAAGGTTCTCATTTCCATTCCGTTGCCCCCATCGAATTCCAGACGGACCAGATACAGGCCACTGGCAATCCCGGGCAACGGCAGCAGGAATTCGTTCACCGTACCAGCTGTCACCGGAATATCCGACTTGGCCACCTCTTCTCCCTCGAGGTTGTAGACTGTCATCCGGGCGGCACGGGTCCCCGCGCTGAAAAATCTCACTGTCACGCCATCGGCGACCACGGGGTTGGGGTACAGTACGACTTTGCCCACCTCTGCCGCGGCAGGGGCGGCCGGCCCCAGGTTCTTGGCGGTCCCTTCGGAACCACGCCTGTGGGAACCCCCCACCGGGCCAAGCCATTCGCTGGTCCGGGATCCCTCACCCAGGGCATTTGCCAGGCCAAGAGCGATCACGCGGCCGTTAATGAACTGCCGTCCGAGGGGCGGCCCGGTGTAGCCGCCGGGTGAGACGAGCCACAGAAGCCTGCCGTCATCGGGCCCGCCGACGGCCATTCCACCGGTGCGGCGGTCAGCCCAGCGCAGGGGCATATGGGGAAGCAGCCTGCCCACCCCGTCCAGGCCGATCAGATGTCCCCCATCGGTATTGAAATAGATCTCGTTGACCCCGTCCCCCGTGCCGTCCGCCACAACGACGGGCCCGGAGATCCGGGTCGAGTCCGGCAGGGGAAAAAGATCATAGAAACGGACAGGGAAACCGCGCAGGGACACACCGTCAGGCCGGAGGGCGAAAATACGTTTCCCCGTTACCAGCACCAGGTCGTCGCGCCCGTCGCCGTCGACATCGGCAACCGCGGGCATCGCCACCAGGGGTTCATCCACGCGGAGGGTCGGGCCCAGATCGGTCACCGATCCGTCCGGTTGGATCCGCCAGCTTCCCAGTTCACCCTCGGAATCGAATACATGCAGCTGGAAAGCGCCATCGGTAGCCACGACGGCAGTCCGGTTGGGGATTTCCGCCGCTGCACGAAAGAAGGGATAGAATTCGGGCGCAGACACCAGACCGGTCGCATCCTGTCGCACCAGATGCCACCCCCCCAGGGAAATGACCGGAACCATGCCGGTACCGTCGGATTCCGGGATGGACGCCGCGATCCGCAATCCGGTTTCCTGCGTGGTAATTTTCAAGGGCTGTCCCAATACCATGCCTGAATCATCCACCAGAACAAGGGAATCCGGATGAGCGGGAACCAGAATTCGCCCACTGACACCTTGCCAGTCCAGAGGAACAGGTCCACCGCTCAGTCTTTCGCCCACCTGGATGGACCACGACACCGAAGGCATTTCGTATTCCGGAATATGTGTCATCCCCAGCCGGCCGGCCGTGGTTCCCCAGACCAGATCCACACCGTCGGCATCGATCCTGTCGTTCAGAAAAGGTGATCCGCTCAGCGGGGCGCCCAGGGCCTGGAAGGCACCTTCGGGTTTCCCCGGCAGACTCACCCACCGGCGCAGGCCGTCTGACCAGCGGTTGAACAGGGAAGCAGGATAGTCGCCACCGGACCAGTCGTCGGGCGCAGCGTCGGCAAAAATCAAAACCTGCTGGGTACCCCCGAAC
>DAOWLV010000299.1 GCA_030643455.1 Candidatus Krumholzibacteriia bacterium
CATGGCGTTCCATGGCTCAGCTTGTCCTGTTGTTATTCATCACACTGGGCCTGGGTACCGGCATCGGCTTTCTCATCTTCAGCGATAAATCCCTGCCCCAGATCACGCGGAGCGTCCGGCAGAGGATCGGACTGGCCGACACCTCCAACGGCCCTCCCGGCCACTGGGGAATCTACGAGGACACCCATGACGATTCCCGCCTGACCCCGGAGCAGGTCGCGGAGATCCGGCGGCTGCGGAGCCTGGGGTACGTCGGGGGATCGGTCCCGGCCAGCGGTGGAGCGGGGGTCACCGCACATCACCAGGACTCCGCCTCGCGGGGCCTGCGTTTTTTCACCTCGGGCCATGAACCCGGAGCCTACCTGATGGATCCTGACGGGCGGATCCTGCACACCTGGCATCTGACCTATGAGAACTTCATCCGTCAGAGCGGGAATCCCGCCTCGGATTTCCTTCCCGACCCCAAAGGGGTGACCGGCTGCTGGCGCCGGGCCCACCTGTTTCCCGACGGCGAGGTTCTGGCCATCTTCGAAGGGCACGGTCTGGCCCGGATGGACAGGGACTCCCGCCTGGTCTGGAGCTACCCCGGACCCTGCCACCATGACCTGGACGTCGCTCCGGACGGCAGCATCTTCGTCCTGACCCGGGAACCGAAACTGGTGCCCGAGATCAGCCCCAACAAACCGGTGCTGGTGGACTACATCACCCATCTTTCCGCCGACGGGGCGCCGCTGGGCCGGATCGACCTGCTGGCTGCTTTTCAAGGCTCGATCTACGCCTCCTTCCTGGACAACCTCACCGGAGCGGGCGACATCTTCCATACCAACACCCTGGAAATCCTGGACGGCAAGGCAGCTCACCTGTCTCCCATTTTCGCCGAAGGCAATTTCCTGATCTCCGTGAGGGAACTGGGCGTGATCGCCATCGTCGATCACCGGACCGAAAAGGTGGTCTGGGCCCTGGGCGGCATGTGGAGCGCCCAGCATCAGCCCACCCTGCTGGAAGGTGGGAACATCCTGCTGTTCGACAACCTGGGACATCGGGGGCGATCCAAGGTGATCGAGATCGACCCTCTCACCCAGGAAGTGGTCTGGTCGTTCGCCGACAGCCCCGTTCACCCCCTCTATTCGAAGACCTGCGGCTCGAACCAGAGATTGTCCAACGGCAACACCCTGATCATCGAATCGGACAATGGCCGTGCCCTGGAGGTGACTGGCGACGGGTTGATCGTGTGGGAGTTCAGGAATCCCCGCCGGACCGGCGACGACGACAAATTCATCGCTGCCATCATGGACATGGTAATCCTTCCCGATGATTATTTTCCTGCCTGGATCGAACAGCTGAATCCTTGACTCGAGGTTGATCCACAGGTAATTTTGCCGTCGATTGCGGTCCGTTCACCAGGCGATTCCATTCCCCAAATGATGGCGCTTTCCGAGGCGACACCAGGAGTCCCATGACCGACCTCGCGACGTCCCAGCCGCCCGAGGTATCCCCGTCGGCGCGCTTGGCGTCCATCCTGCTCAATATCCTGATACTCCTGGGCCTGCTCTATATCTTCCTGCTGTCCATCGCCCTGTTCGGCGCGGCTTTCAAGCTGGTGGGCAAGGAATTCAGCCAGCACCTGATCGCCACCACCAGCAATCCGGTGGTCGGACTGATGATCGGGCTGCTGGCCACCTCGTTGATCCAGAGTTCGTCCAGCACCACCTCGATCGTGGTCGGCATGGTGGCCGGCGGAGCGCTGACGGTGAGCGGAGCCATCCCCATCATCATGGGCGCCAACATGGGCACCACCGTCACCAACACCCTGGTGGCGATGACATCCATGAACCGCCGCACCGAGTTCCAGCGGGCTTTCGCCGGGGCGACGATGCACGATTTCTTCAACCTGATGGCCATCGCCATCCTGTTTCCCCTCGAGCAGGCCACGCATTTCCTGGAAAAATCGGCCACCTGGCTGAGCGGTCAGCTGGTCGGGACCGAGGGCACCGAATTTCCCAATGTGATCAAGACCGCGACCAAGCCCATCGTTCATTTCGTGCAGGATCTGTTGACCGACGGCTTGGAACTGAGCAACGGTGTGGCCACTGCCATCATGGTCGTCGTGGCGCTGGCGGGAATCTTTTTCGCGTTGACCTTTCTGACCAAGGTTCTCAAGAGCGTGATCCTGGGGAAGGCCGAAGGCGCCTTCACCAAGAGGTTGAGCGGCGGCTGGCTCGGCGCCATGTCCATGGGCCTGCTGATCACCGTCGGAGTGCAGAGCAGTTCCATCACCACCAGCCTGATGGTTCCGTTGATCGGCGCGGGCATCGTACCCCTGGAAACGGCGTTCGCGGCCACACTCGGGGCCAACATCGGCACCACCATCACCGCACTTCTGGCCTCGCTCACCGGAACGCCGCAGGCCGTGACCGTGGCCCTGGTCCACCTGCTTTTCAACATCTCGGGCATCCTGATCATCTATCCGGTGAAGGCCGTCCGGAACATCCCACTGCGAATGGCCCGGGGGCTCGCCCAAAAAACGGCGGAAAAGAAGTATTATGCTTTTTTATACATGGTTGGCATTTTCTTCATCATGCCACTGGTTTTCGTGATGATCGACAAGGCGCTGCGCGCAGGCTGACCCACGGGAGGATTTCATGAGTTTCCGATCGATTCTGGACCTGTTCAGGGAAGACAGCTGGAGCAACGACCTGGTCGACATGATCATGGAGATGCTCGACCTGGGCGCGAACATGTTCGACTACACCATCGGCGTGCTGGTCCAGGGGGAGCCTGACAAGGACCCCCAGCATATGCTTTACAATCGGGACCAGCGCATCAACAAACTGGAGCGCAAGATCCGCCGGCGCGTGGTATCCCATCTGTCGGTGAAGGGGTCGCGCGCCGAAGTGCCTTCGGCCCTGATCTTCATGAACGTGGTCAAGGACGCCGAGCGCATCGGCGACTACGTCAAGAACCTGCACGAGGTCATCGACATGATGCCCGCCGATCCCGACCGCAAGCTCTACCAGGATCACCTCGCTGTTCCGGCCTCCATCATCACGGAGATATTCACCCTGACCCGCCAGGCTTTCCTGGAAAGCGACGAGGAACTGGCCGGCAAGGTCATCAAGAAGGCCAAGAACCAGGGCCGCGAATTCGAGGACAAGATCCGCACCATCACCACCAGCGACCTGGGCACCCAGAATGCGGTCTGCCTCGTGCTGGCGTTCCGCTTCTTCAAGCGCGTGGTGGCCCATATGAGCAACATCGCCTCGACGGTGGTCATGCCGGTGGATATGATCGATTTTTATGATGAGCCCGAGAATTGACCGTCAGGGCGGTGGGGAATTTTCCCAAAACACCCCCCGGGGGGCGTTTTTCGCCATGATATAGACGATAGACTGCAGGGTTGCAGCAACACATAGAACGTTTTCCCCCAATATTTTTTGAAAATTACGAAACTACTTTCGCTTTTTCATGTAAATTAATACTACCCCCCCCCCGGCATTGGAGAAAACCATGGATCTGATCAATACGCTGGAAGAGCTGGCTCTTGCCAGCCGCCTCAAGAGGCTGAGCGACCGCCTGATGAAGGACATGGCCGAAATCTACCGCGAGGCCAACGCCGATTTCCAGCCCCGGTGGTTCACGGTATTCATGGCCCTGGACCGGAATGAAAGCCTGAACATCACTGAAATCGCCAGGCAACTGGGCATCTCCCACACGGCGGTCAACAAGATCGTCACGGACATGAATCGGCACGGCCTTGTGGAAAAGATGAAGGATTCCGCGGACGAACGGAGGATGCGCGTCTCGCTGTCCGGGAAGGGGCGCAACACACGCCGGGATCTGGACGAGCTCTGGAAGGGAGTCAAGCGCGCCAACGCCGAGCTGCTGACCGAGGCGGGCGCCGACCTGCTGGGCGATATCCGCAAAGTGGAGGAAGCCCTGGACAAGCGGGACATGGGCAACCGGATGCGCCAATGGGTCGGCCTGCCCGAAAGGGCGCAGGTCGAGATCGTGGACTACCGGCCGGCCTACAAGAAACATTTTGCGGCCTTGAACTATCAGTGGCTGGAAGAGGACTTCGCCATCGAGGAAATCGATCGCCGGATGCTGGAAGATCCCAACGGAATCATCCTGCGGCGGGGCGGGGCGATCATGTTCGCCAGGCATGGTGAAGAAATCGTCGGCACCTGCGCCTTGCTGGCCCGCACCGACGGCAACGTGGAACTGGTGAAGATGGCCGTCACACCGGCCTTTCGGGGCCGGGGCATCGGCCGCCTGTTGACCCTCCATGCCATCGATCGCGCCAAAGGCCTGGGCGCCCGCAGGCTCGTGCTGGCCACCAGTCCGCGGCTGCTGGTGGCGAATGTTCTCTACAAGTCCATGGGATTCCGGATCATCGAAGAGGGACCAGCCGAAGAAACCGAATTCGAACGCCCTTCCATTTCCATGGAATTGACCTTGGACCCCTGACCTCTTACCGCTGGAACTGCATCGTGTAGAGTTCCTTGTAGCGCCCGCCCCGGGCCAGAAGCTCGTCGTGGGTGCCCACCTGCACCACCTGGCCGGCTTCCAGCAGGTAGATCCGATCCACGTTCTGGATCGTGGACAGGCGGTGGGCGATGACGATGGTCGTCCGGTCCTTGACCAGACGGTCGATGGCTTCCTGCACCAGATGCTCGGCCTCGGTGTCCAGTGCGCTGGTCGCTTC
>DAOWLV010000183.1 GCA_030643455.1 Candidatus Krumholzibacteriia bacterium
GCGGCCAGACTGCCTGGCAGGCGATCGTCCACTTCCGCACCCGAAATTTCGGCGATGAACCGTTTACGGCTGGCGCCAAGCAAAAGGGGGCGGTCCCCGGCCACGACATCCAGGTTCCCCAGAAGAGCCAGGTTGTGGGCCAGGGTCTTGCCGAAACCGAGGCCCGGGTCAACTATCAGGCGCTCCGGAGCCACACCCTCATCCTGGGCCAGTCGGCAGCGGGCGGCCAACCAGCCGGTAACCTCGGCTACCACGTCGTAATACTTCGGGGCGTCCTGCATGGTCCGCGGGATGCCCTGCATGTGCATCAACACCAGCCCGCACCCACGTACCGCGGCCAGGGGGATCATCCGGGGGTCGCCCGTTCCGGCGGAAATGTCGTTGATGGCGTCGGCGCCGGCGTCAAGAGCGGCGCTGGCCGTGCCGGAGCGCACCGTATCCACGGTCACCGGGATTTGGGTTTCAGTTCGCAAGGCCTCCAGGACGGGAAGCAAACGGTCCATTTCTTCGGTTTCACTGACCGGTTGACTTCCGGGCCGTGAGGATTCCGCGCCCAGATCAATGAGGTCGGCGCCCGCGGCCACCTGCTCCAGGGCGAGTTCTACCGCCGGACCGCATTCGGCATTGCGCGAACCGGGAAAGAAACTGTCGGACGTGAGATTGACGACACCCATGACCAGGGGTCGGCCCGGTGGTTCGAGAACCAGGCGGCCCAGGTCCCATCCCGGCGCGAAAAAGGGGGCCGTCAGGCCCCCTTCGGGTTTTTCGGTGGGATTCATGAGTCGCTGCGGGGCGGGTCGGGGTCACCCACCGCTTCGGTCTCCGGGGGCGAAGCTGCCTGGTCGCTCACCTCCGGTTCGTCCTCAGGTTCATCATCGGAGAGGGAATGGTCCACTTCGAGGGCGAGTTCCGGAAGCTCGTGGCCTTCCATGAGCATCTTGAATTCCTCGGCGTCCAGGGTTTCCCGCTCCAGCAGGGCGGCGGCCATGGTCTCGACCTGCTCCTTGTGATTCTCCAGGATATGGCGGGCCCGTTCGAACTGTTCGGAAACGATCCGCTTCACCTCACCGTCGATTTCCATGAGCGTATGTTCACTGAACACGTGCTGGCGCCCGATGTCCCGGCCCAGGAAGACCTGTTCGCTCCCCTCATCGTAGGCGATGGGGCCGAGTTTTTCGCTCATGCCCAGGCGGGTGACCATGGTCCGGGCGTAGTTGGTCACGGCCTTGATGTCGCCGTAGGCGCCGGAGCCGATCTTGCCCAGGAAGATATCCTCGGCCATCCGGCCGCCCAGGGCGACGCAGATCTGGTCAAGATACTTCTGTTCCGAGATGGTGTACTGGTCCTCCGTGGGCAGCATGGCGGTCAGACCCAGGGCCTGCCCGCGGGGGATGATGGTGACCTTGTGCACGGGGTCGGCTTCCTTGACGTGGTACGCTATCACCGCGTGGCCGGACTCGTGGTAGGCGACCTCGCGTTTGACCTTGTCGGTAAAGACGCGACTGCGGCGCTCGGGGCCGAGCATGACCTTTTCCTTGGCGGCTTCAAAGTCGTCCATGGTCACATCGTCGTGATTCATGCGCGCGGCCAGCAGGGCGGCCTCGTTGACCAGGTTTTCCAGGTCGGCTCCGGCCATGCCGGGGGTACCGGCGGCGATCTTCTGGGCGGACACCGATTTGTTGAGCTTCACCTTCT
This sequence comes from Candidatus Krumholzibacteriia bacterium, assembly GCA_030643455.1. Taxonomy (GTDB): domain Bacteria; phylum Krumholzibacteriota; class Krumholzibacteriia; order LZORAL124-64-63; family LZORAL124-64-63; genus JAGLCY01. The sequence continues at coordinate 1,696 of DAOWLV010000183.1, forward strand.
TCATATGGACCCTGAGGATGGCCTCACGTCCGACTATGTCGGGCATGTCGACCACGATCTGCCGGTCGAAGCGGCCAGGGCGAAGAAGGGCGGGATCCAGCACGTCGGGCCGGTTGGTGGCCGCCAGCAGGATCACGCCGTCGTTGGATTCGAAGCCGTCCATTTCGACCAGAAGCTGGTTCAGGGTCTGTTCGCGTTCGTCGTGCCCGCCACCCAGGCCGGCGCCCCGGTGGCGGCCGACGGCGTCGATTTCGTCGATGAAGATGATGCAGGGAGCGTTCTTCTTGCCCTGGTCGAACAGGTCGCGCACACGGCTGGCGCCGACCCCGACGAACATTTCCACGAAATCCGACCCGCTCATGCTGAAAAACGGCACCCCGGCTTCGCCGGCCACGGCCCGGCCCAGCAGGGTTTTGCCGGTGCCCGGGGCGCCTACCAGAAGGGCGCCCTTGGGAATGCGACCGCCGAGGCGCTGGAATTTCTGGGGGGCGCGCAGGAAGTCGATGATCTCCTGGAGTTCGTACTTGGCCTCGTCACAGCCGGCCACGTCCTCGAAGGTGATCTCCGGATTATCCATGTTGAACATCTTGGCCTTGCTCTTGCCGAAGCTGAAGGCCTTGTTGCCACCGCCCTGCATTTGCCTCAGGAAGAAAAGCCACAGGCCAAGGATCAACAGGAAGGGCAGATAATAGGTCAGGAAGTGGCCCCACCAGTTGGTCTTGGGAGGCTCACCGACCAGGGAGGCCTCGGGGTTGGTTTCCGAAACCCAGGAGGCGAAGTCGTCCCGGTCCGAAAGCAGCCGGGTATGGAAACGGTCCACCTCTTTGAGGGTGCCGTCCTTGACCGTCAGGGTGCTTTTTTCGTTGAGTTCGCCGAAGACATCCAGGCCGGTCTTGGCAATGGAGCGGATGTTGCCCATGGTGACCTGTTGCTCGAAAGCCGAATAGGTCAACTCGTGGACGGCGGACCGGTCGATATAGATCATCTGGTAGACCAGGAAGACCAAGAATACCAGCAGTATCCAGAATCCCGCAGTCTTGCCGGGGATCTGGGGGGGCTTCAGGCCAGATCCCTTTTTGGGGCCACGGGGCGGCTTGTTACCGGATCCGGGGTTGTTGCGACCAGGATTGGGGCTCATTTAGTATCGTTCCCTTGCTTCGGATGTTCAGATCGATTGGCGACAGAGATAGTAACGGTCTGTTCGGTGGACGGCAACAACCGCGTTCTTTCGGCGCGCGCCATCCCGACCACCCACAGGATGCCGGCCTCATCGGTCACCACCAGGACACCGGGGCGATTTTCGCGGGAAACCTGCCTCTCCCGCAGAATATCGCTCAATTTCTTGGAGCCTTCCAGGCCGAACGGTTGAAACCGGTCACCGGGGTTCCAGTTCCGTACCCGCAGATTGCCGGCCAGGCTGGAAGCGGGACAGGTCAACCGCCAGGTCGTTTCGTCGCCGGGATCGCCGACTCCCTCCTGGATGACCAGCTGATGATCAGCCTCCCCGGGTGAATTCTTCGTGACCAGGATACGATAATCCTCCGCTTTTCGCAGGGGAAGCGGTCCGGAACCGGCCTTACGGCCCAGTGTGTCGAAATCCCGGGTCAGGCGCAGGCCGCCGGGCAGATCGAGTCCGGAACCCGATTGCCCGGAAGCGAGCCAGGTCAGGACATCATCCACATGGACGCGCTCCAGATGCGAAGGTTGCCCGTCATCCAGCCAGAGTTTCAGCACTCGCCCGGCCAGCGGAGGATCCAGGGTCAGCAGGCGGGCCACGCTCAACTGGTCCCGGTGGTCCGGCAAACGGACTTCAGCCAGGGCTTCTTCCGTGAATCCCTCCAGGAGTTCCATGTCCTGCTGAAGCAGATCGGCCAGCCTGGCCGGAACGTTTTCGCTGCCCGGGCCGAAGATACCCCTGGCCAGGGGCAATAATTCACGGCGAATCCGGGCCCGGACATTTTCCCCTTCCAGATTGGTGGCGTCCGTGCGCCAGGGTTGGCCGACCTCCTCGAGAAAGGCGATGATCTCGCTGCGGCCCACTTGAAGAAGCGGGTGGATGACGTGACCGCTGACCGGCAGGATGCCGCGCAGTCCGGCCGGTCCGGTGCCCCGGAACAGACGCATGATCACGGTTTCCACCTGGTCGTCGCGATGGTGACCGGTGGCCGCGCAGTGCAGGGAGGAGTTTTCGGCCAGGATCTTCTGGAAAAAGCGCCTGCGCAGATGGCGGGCGGCTTCCTCCAGCCCCTGGCCACGCGATCGGGCCACCGGCCGGGGGTCCTGGGCGGCTTCATGCAAAAAAATATCCAGCTGGGCGCAGAGGCTGCGGCAGAAACCAGCGTCCCGGTCGGCCTCCCCTGGCCGCAACCGGTGGTTGAAATGGGCCGCCGCCAAGGGGGCACCCACCTCGTTCGACCATGCCTTGGCGGCCAGCAGCAGGGCCACCGAGTCCGGTCCCCCGGACAATCCAACCAACAGGCCGGGCTCCGGGGTGCCGGGGCAGCAAGCGGTGACGAGTTCCCCGATCCGTGCCGAAACGCCCGTGATGAAGGGATGTTCTTGAAGAGGATGGTCGGGCACTCTGCCTCCGGACATGGGTGAGGCGGTAGCGAGTTGAAAACGATGGAAGTGGCAGAAAAATGATGGTAGCGGCTCAGGGATTCGAACCCCGGACACTCGGATTATGATTCCGATGCTCTAACCAACTGAGCTAAGCCGCCACCGATGTTGTCCAGATCCGGAAAAAAGCCTGATTTTCCGGGCAGGGAGGCAATTTATTCAATCAGTGGATTCTTGTCAAGGATCCCCGATCCGGCTATTCTGCGGTGCATGGGGAAAAAAATATTCAAACAATACCCTCCGCCGGCGGGTACGGTGGTCGAGCCAGGTGAGGCCGACCTCGGTTCGCTGGACGGCAAGTTGGTGGCGGTGATCGGTTACGGCACCATGGGCCGCGCCCATGCCCTGAATCTCAGGCGCAGCGGTGTGGAGGTGGTCATCGGCGCCAGACCAGGTGCCGAATCGGGTAACAAGGCCAGAGGCAAGGGCTTTGACGTTCTCTCGGTGGGGGAGGCGGTTGCCGCGGGTGATGTCGTGATGCTCATGCTGCCGGACGAGTCCATGGCGACGGTTTATGCCCGGGATGTCGCGCCGAACCTGAAATCGACGGCCGCGATGGGGTTTGCCCACGGTTTTGCCATCGCCTTTGACCAGGTTCTGCCCGATCCGGGGCGCCCGGTCTTCCTGGTGGCGCCCAAGGGACAGGGCGATATGCTCGCCGAGGCCCACGCCGCCGGTTCAGGTGTGCCGGGCCTGCTGGCGGTCACCGAGGACTCACCTGTTGAAACCTGGGATCTGGCGGCATCGTATGCCTTGGCGGTCGGGTGTCTGGTCGGCGGTGGTTTCGTGACCACCTTCCGGGCCGAATGCGTGAGCGACCAGTTCGGCGAGCAGGTGGTCCTTTGCGGCGGGGTGATCGAGTTGCTCAAGTCGGCCTTCGATATCATGGTCGCCGCGGGTTACGACGAGACCAACGCCTACTTCGAGTGCGTGCACGAGCTGAAGTTGATCACCGACCTGTTGCATCGTCACGGCATCGACGGCATGCGGGACCGGATCAGCGGGACCGCCGCCTACGGAGGCCTGACGCGGGGGCCGCGACTCATCGATGACCGGGTGCGCGAAAACATGAAGCGGATCCTGTCCGAAATCGAAGCGGGCGAATTTGCGGAGGAGTTCCTGCGGAATCACCCCGAGACGGAAAACCTGGCCCGGACCGAAGCGGAAAGTCCCTTGGCCCGGACCGGGCGCAAAGTGCTGCCGCGGCTTCATCCGGATGAGACTACTGACTGAACAAGGAGCAAACCGACCATGAACGATTCATTTTTCGGAAGGCTCAAGGACCTGTTCACCAATCCGGGACGGCTCATGGAAAACGTGGGCGCCAATCCCCGCTGGTGGCAACCGGGACTGCTGGTCTGCCTGGTCATGATCGCCTTCGGCTGGATGACCCTGCCCATTTCCGCCCCTGAACAGGCGGAATTGATGCGCGACTCGAAGCTCATGCAGATGCTTCCCGAGGATGCCGCGGACCAGCAGTACGAGGAGGCCCGGAACATTACCCCTGCCAAGCGGCTCACCCAGTCGGGCATCGCGGGTTTCACGTCCTGGCTGATGATCCTGATCTTCGGCTTGATCCTGGGGTTTTTCGTGCGGCTGGGTGGTGGCGAGGGGTCTTTCAAACAGGCCCTGGGTATCGTGTCCTGGGGTTCGCTTCCTGTTTTTGCCATCAGTTCGGCGGTCAAGCTGCCCCTCATCCTGCAGACCGAATCCGTGTTCAAGGTCAATATCGGCCTGGCCGCCCTGCTGCCGGGAGCCGAACCCGGGTCCGCCCTGTTCCAGACCCTCATGACCTATGGTGATTTCTTCACCTGGTGGGGACTTTTCCTGCTCGTGGTCGGTTTCGAAAGGGTGTTCAAGATGGGCCGCTCCGGTGCGGTCCTTTCGGTGCTGTTGCCCTGGGCATTAATGTCGGCAATCCCCCTGGCGTTGAGTCTCGTCTTCATGTAGAAGATGCGGCAAGGAGTTGCAGAGTGAAAAAGAAGATTCTCATTCCCCTGGCGGCGGTCGTTCTGATCGCGGTAGTGGTTTCCATTCTCAGGTCGGGGGACAAGCCGGAGGCCAAGGTGGAAACCCGGAAGGTCCAGAAGAAGGACCTGACGGCCCTGGTCAACTGTTCCGGGACCATCCAGCCCAAGCGCAAGGTCGACGTCAGCGCCAACGCCATGGGCACCATCGTGCACCTGGCCGTGGTGGAGGGCCAACATGTCGGCCAGGGCGACCTGCTGATGGAGATCGATCCCTCGGAATACGCTGCGGCGGTCAAGGCTCTCGAAGCTGTGATCAATTCCTCCCGGGCGGATCTGAAACTGGCGGAGGCCTCGCTGGACAAGGCCAACCAGGATCGTGACCGGGCCGAGGA
>DAOWLV010000109.1 GCA_030643455.1 Candidatus Krumholzibacteriia bacterium
CCTGCCATGACCCGGTTGTAATGGTGGGCCCGGCGGTTGGCGTCGATCATCTGGAAGATCCAGAAGAAGGAGAGGAAAACCCCGAAAAACGGTTCGGCGCCCCGCATGAAGGACGAGGCCAGGGCCGTGATCGTGCCGGCCACCACGAACATGTTGATGAAACCCTGCTGGTAATAACCCACATAGATCTGCCCCAATCCGGGCATGCAGGACAGCCAGGTGGCCATCGCGGGAGATTTCCGGTTGTAATTGGGTTTGGCCTGGGTTCCATAACCCGCACCGTATCCTCCCGGTTGTCCCTGTGGGGGAATCGGGGGTCCCTGTTTGATCTGGGCATCCTGGTAGGTACCCTGCTGTTGTTCGTTTTGCGCGCCGTTCATGGCACTCTCCTTTCTATTCCTGTCCGTCGTCATTGTCATTCCACCAATCGTTCCAAATCCGGCTGCCGGCCTGGAGCACCGCCAGGAATTCGTAACTCGCTTCGCCAAGCTTGCCGTCGCCGACCTGGCTGATCATTTGTTTCACATGAACCTTTAGCTCCTGACGACCAGGCGCGGTGCGGCCACCACGCTGGTCCAGGGAGGATTCGGTATCTTGCCAGCGCCGGTTCACGCCGGTCCGGGCAGCGGTCACCACTCCGGAAGTCTGGCCCTCGGCCCAATCCGAAGCCTGGTCCAGGGCCGGTCTGATCACCGCCGGGACCGCGGGGCCGGCCTGCACGAACTGCAGGGCCTTGCCGGGCGCATCCTTGAATGGTGCGCCGGGAACAGCCGTCAACAGGACCAGGATCACGGTGGCCGCGTAGGCCACCTGGGCCGCGAAACCGGGGCGCAGGATCTGTCTGTCCCACCAGCGGCCCACCCGGTCCATCAGGCCGGCCGCACCGCCGGGCACCGCTGTTGCGGGATCTTCGAGGCGGGTCCGGCCGGTGGTTCGTTCCAAAACACGCGCGGTGAATGCGGGACCGGGATCGATCTCGGCCATCTGCGGCAGGAGGGGCTCCAGCCAGCCCAGGGTCACCGCCAACGTCCGGCAGGGATCGCAGTGTTCCAGATGGGCCTGGACCAGCTGCCGGTCCATGCCTTCCAGGTTGCCGTCCATCAGGTCGGAAAGCTGCTCGCAGGCGCGGTCACAGGCTGATCCGCTGGTACGGTTCAGGACGTCCCGGACGAAACTTTCATTCCGTTCGCGATCGTCATTCCTGTTTCCACCACCAGTGCCAGTCATCACACCGCCTCCGCGCCGATGGGTCCACCATGCGGGCCCCCGTCCATTTCCGTGATGGCCCGGGCCAGCTCGATGCGGGCCCGGCTCGAGCGTGACTTGACCGTGCCCAGCGGCAGATCGAGCATGCCCGAAATATCTTCCAGGGGCAGTCCCTGGATATCCTTCAAAACGATGATCTCGCGATTGATCTCGCTGAGTCTGTGTAACGCCCTGTGCACCAGTTTCTGGCGCGAGGACTTGATCCATTCGTCCTCTGGGTTGGGTCCCCCGGAAGCCAGGGCCACCATGTCCTCGGCGGGAATGTCCCGCAGCGGCGGACGGACCTTTCGGCGACGCAGATGGTCGATGCAGGCATTGCGGGAAATACGGGTCAACCAGGACTGGAATTTCTCGGGATCGGTGCAGGTGTGGAGACTCTTGAACACCCGGACGAAAATATCCTGGGCGAGGTCCATGGCCTCGTCCTGTTCGCCCACGTAACCGTAGGCGATTGAGCAGATTCGTCCCTGATGCTGTCTCACGAGCACCTCCCAGGCCAGTTCGTCGCCATTCTGGCAGCGTTTCAGAAGTTCTGACTGGTCCATGAAATCCCTGTTTCGGGTCGATAAATTGAGCCGTGTTCCCATCCTGGTGGAACTTCCAGCGCTTCCATCACTCCACAGACGCACCCGGGGTGTCAATAGTTCGGTTGTTTCCGGAGTTTTTTCTGGAACATCCCCCTACCCTGTTCGTATTTCCCGGGTTCCATTCGATCCCAGCAAGTCTGTGCAGGAGTTCAGATGACAGTTAGCCCCCCCTATCGCCCAAGGGTTATCGCCTTCTCAATAATTTCCTGCCTTGTTTTCGCTGTCTCCATCGTCTTCGGCCAGGACCCCGTGCCGAGTTTCGCTCCCGAAGGAACCGGCCCCAACTATCCCGAGTTTGCCAACGGAACCCTGACCGAGGTACCCTCCCTCGAGGCTTTTTATCTGGACGGGATGAAAATCGAGATGGACGGCGTTCTGGACGATGAGGCCTGGGACCTTGCGCAGACCGGCTGGGGCTTCCGGCAGATGGATCCCGAACGCGGCGCTCCGGCCTCTGTGCCTACGGTGTTCAAGGTGGCCTACGACGATGACGCCATCTACTTCGGCATGGCCTGCTACGAAGACGACATGGCCAACATGACCAGCTTCCTGAGTCGGCGGGATCAGATCGAAACCTCGGACATGGTCAGCATCTACATCGACCCCTACCACGACCGGACCACGGGTTACAATTTCCGGGTCAATCCCGAGGGGGTGCAGCAGGACTTCTACCTTTTCGACAACGGGAACCGTGACCGTGACTGGAACGCCGTGTGGACCTCGGAGGTATCCCGTGACGAAAACGGCTGGTACGTGGAGATCCGCATTCCCTTTTCGGCGATCCGCTTCAAACCTTCCGAGAACATGACCTGGGGTCTGCAGGCCTACCGCTGGCTTCACGGGCGCGGCGAGGATACCGGCTGGGTCATGTGGGACCGCAACCTCAACGGCTTCGTCAGCCGCTGGGGATACCTGACCGGCCTGCGAGGAGTGGATAACCCAAGGAAACTCGAGGTGCTGCCCTACGTCCTGACCAAACACGTGGATCCCGCCGTCGAGGGCGACGGGGACAATTGGGAAAATTCACAGAATTTCGGGGCCGATTTCAAATACGGCGTCACCTCGAATCTGACCCTGAATGCCACTATTTTGCCGGACTTCGGCCAGGTGGAAGCCGATTCGGCGCTGTTGAACCTTTCTCCTTTCGAGACATTTTTCCAGGAAAAGCGGCCCTTCTTCACCGAGGGCGCCCGGTTTTTCCAGCATCCCGATTTCAATCTTTTCTACTCCCGGCGGATTGGGACCGGGGACCCCAACTCCCGCATCCGCGGCGCCGCCAAACTGACCGGCAAGATCGGAGGCGATTTTTCCCTGGCGATCCTGGCCGCCGCCACGGACATCGGTGTTTCCGGAAAAACCAACAACCCGTTCGCTGGTGGAGAGCAGCAGGCCAATTACGGACTGGTCCGGCTGGGAAAGGAATTCGATGAAGGCAAACACCGCGTCAACGTGATGGGCACCGCGGTGAACCGGGACAAGAGTTCATTCGCCCAGGCCGATGAAAGGTATCAGCGAAACGGATATTCGGGGGGCATGGATTTCGAGCTGAACTTCAGTGACCGGATGTACAGGGTCTCGGGTTCGGCCGTGGGAACCATCGTCGATCCCTTCACCGACGAGTTCGATCCCACCTTGAATCCCGAAACCCTGTATGGCACCGGTGGTGAACTGGATGTGCGCAAAGCGGGCGGCAAGTTCCGGGCTGTGGCACAGGGCAAATGGGAAAGCGACAAGCTGGATCCCAACGACATGGGTTTCCTGAGGGCCCCGGACGAAAAGCAGGTGTACGGAAACGTCTCCTACCATTATGACGCGGACGGGAACGGAAGCGCCTTCAATCACGCCGAAGTGGAGCTCGAGGCCTACAAGAATTGGCTTTATGCCGGAAACTCGGGCCACGACATCAATTCAGGGGATGAAGTCTGGAGTTACGATCGCAGCCATCGCCAAAGTAGCGGCACCCATTTGACGGTCTGGGGCCAACACAAGAGCTTCCACCAGGGATGGATCTTCATCGGCAAAGCCTTCGACGGCACCAGCAAATACGAGACCCGTACTTTCGACGGTGAGCGCGGCCCCCTGATGACCCGGCCCGGCTGGGTCAATATCGCCACCGGCGGCACGACCGACTGGCGCAAACCTCTTTCGCTGCATATCGAATTTCACGGGGACTGGGGCGACAACCTGCGGGGCCAGGCCGCCGAAGCCAGCGTTCGCTGGAACCAGAACGAACATTTTTCCCACTGGATCGGCTTCGGCATCCGTCACAACGAGTTGGATGCCCAATGGTTGAACAACTATCGCAGCGCCGACTCGGCTCCGGCCGTGGCTGGCATCGGCGGAGTGGACTACGTGTTCGCGGAACTGGACCAGATGATCTGGGATGTGACCCTGCGATCGAGCATCCTGTTCGACCGGAACAATTCACTGCAACTTTACCTGCAGCCGTTTTTGACCCGGGGCAACTACACCAACGCCACCTGGCTGGCTACGCCCGACTCCTATGATCTGCGCCCCTACGACATCGACGCCAGCCAGTTCGACTTCGACTACGGGGCCGTGAACCTGAACCTCGTCTACCGGTGGGAGTACCGGCCCGGGTCGACCCTCTACCTCGTCTGGACCCACAGCAAGATGCGTTACGAGCAACGCAACGGCGCGGCCGGCGGCGGGGACTGGAACAACGATTTCGACCCCGCCTTTCCCTTCGGCGTGGAGCCCGGCAACACCTTCATGGCCAAGATCTCGTACTGGTTCAGCATCTGACCGGTATCCGACCTTGACCCCGGGGCTCCTGGATCGCACCCTCGGATTCATGTGGAACAGAATGAAAGACCTGTTGACCAGCGGCGGACGTCCGTCGGGGCCGCGTTTTGTCATCCACAAGCGATACCAGATCGATACCCCCTTCACCGAATACGATTCGCGGCGGCCTTTCCGCATCCTGAATTACCTGCGCAAGCGCCACCTGCTGCGGCGCGGGATGTTGTTGCAGCCACGGCCCGTTTCATTGAGCCGTCTGAAACGGGTCCACGACCCCGAATACATCCGGTCCCTCGAGAACCCCGGCGCCCTGGAACCGATTCTGGGCATGTCCCTGGACCTCAAATCACAGGACCGCTTCCTGTGCGTCCAGCGCATGATGTGCGGGGGCACCCTCAAAGCCGCCCACAACGCCCTGAAGCGCGACAACGTTGCGGTCAACCTGGGTGGTGGCCTTCACCACGCCGGGTGCGGCACCGGGTCGGGGTTCTGCGTGTTCAACGACGTGGCCGTGGCGGTCGCTTTTTTGCGTGACCAGGGTCATGAATTTCCCATCCTGGTGATCGACCTCGATCTGCATGACGGAGACGGCACCAGGGAGATCTTCGCCGACGATCCCACCGTACACACCTTCTCCATCCACAACCGGGATCTGGGCGAGAGCCGGGCGGTTGCCTCCACCAGCATTGCCCTGGGCACGGACGTGGATGACGACACCTACCTGGCGGCCATCAGGGAAAACCTTCCCGGGGTTTTTTCTTCGTTCAAACCAGGTCTGGTGTTCTATCTGGCGGGCAGTGATCCCAACGTCGATGACCGCCTGGGTGACTGGCGCATCACCATGGATGGGATGCTGGAGAGGGACAGGTTCGTCATGGATCTGGTCCGACCGGCCGGCTCCCCGGACGCGACCCCCACGGTGATTCTACTTGCCGGAGGTTACGGTCCCATGGCCTGGCGGCACGGGGCGGGATTTTTTTCCTGGCTGCTGGGCGGCAGCAGCAAGCTGGATATTCCCCTGGAGCTGGAACTGCCGGTCGACCACTACCGCAAGCTGGCCCGCCTGATGAAACACCCGGAGTTGTTGTTCGACGGGAAATCAAAACCCGATCCGGCAAACGGGAAGGACCGTGCGCCGGATCTGGACAACGACTGGGGCCTCAGCGACGAGGACCTCGGCGGGGCGGGCATGATGCCGGACACACGGTTCCTCGGGGTATTTTCCCGTCACGGGATCGAGCTGGTCCTGGAGGAAGCCGGGCTGATGGATCGGTTGCGCCAGCAGGGATACAGCGCGCTGCGGGTAGGCATGGATCTGGATGATCCCATGGGCCACACCCTCCGCATCCAGGCGGGAGAAATCGACCCCCAGGTCGTGGTGGAAATGAAATTGCGGGTGAACCGCAAGATGGAACCTGGCCGGGCCTTCCTCACGGTGGAGTGGCTCCTGATCCAGGATGTCCGCTCCAGCTTCGAACTGTCCCGGCCCCTGCTACCGGGACAGAAATTCCCGGGGCTGGGTCTTTTGCGGGACACCGCCGCGGTCCTGATCGTGGCCTGCGAGCGGATGGATCTCGATGGCCTCGTCTTCACCCCCACCCACTTTCACCTGGCCCGCATGGTCCAGCCCCTGGCCTCCTTCGCCGATCCCACCTACCAGGCCCGGTTGTCCGCGCTGATGCATGCCGTCAGGAACCTGCGGTTGAATGAAGCTGCCCGGGCGGTGGAAAGTGGAAAAGTGATCGACGGGACAACCGGAGAGCCGGCCCAGTGGATTCCGGCTCCCATGGTCATACCGGTAGCTCAATACCTGAAGGATTATCATGCATCAAGGGAATACGAATCTGAAGTCGCGGCGGCTCGGCAGGATTTTCACTTCCGCCTGACTCCGGACCAGGATGCCCGGAGTCAGGCCGGAGAATGACCAGGGATCAGGTCAACATGGATCCCACCAGGACCAGGCTCCCGGTCAGGACCGCCAGCGCCATCGCCCGGTTGGTCGGGGACCTCAGGTAGGAGCGGGCACCGCCCAGGACCCGGTTCACCGGATGGAGCCGCGACAGGTCGCAAACGACCGGCGGGCACTCACGGTCATAGATGGCAAAACCCTGGTGGACCCTGGGATCCTTGGGAGCCAGATGCTTGGCTTTCATCAGGTAACGGTAACCATCCTCGAGGCGGCCACCCCTCAGGTTCACGTAACCCAGGGCGATGTAACCGGTGGCGCAATCCTTCCCCAAGCGTACCGACTCACGGGCAAGTTTTTCGGCGGTAAGGAATTTTCCACCGTCCTCGGCCACACAGACGGCCAGGCCGGCCATGGCGTCGAAGTCCTGGGGATCGCTCTTGATGATCTCCCTGAAACGCCGTTCGGCCTCCTCATGATCACCCGCATACAGGTGCTTGTAGGCCATGTTCAGGGATGGGATATCGGAAAATCCGGTATTTCCAAATCCCTTGCGGAATTCCATCAGATGGCGAATGTCACTCATGATGTCACCTCTTCGGGCTTTTTTCCTTTTCCAGTCGGATCGGCCTTCATTTTGCCCTTCGGCCGCTTCCCATGCTTCCTCATGCTTCCTTGCTCGTCGTCACCTATTAAATATTGCACAGTTCGGGCCCCACTCCCGGATGAAACCCTGCCTCTCAATCATGGGGACAGGAAATCGCAGGTATTATTCATTTGCCACCGGCGGCAATGGGTATATTCTATCGACGCGTCAATGATTGCGGGTTGGCTGAGTTCAAGGACCCGACCTGGGGGTAAATGATGAGTCTGGAAAAGCGATACCTGAAGTCTCGCCCGGTCAGCAAAGTGACTTTCCGCCTGCCCGGCGAGGCGGCTCTCGACGCCGAGAAGGTCTTTCTGGTGGGCGATTTCAACGACTGGCGGACCGACGCCACTCCCATGACCCGGCTCAAGAACGGGGAATTCAAGGTCTGCCTGGACCTGGAAACCGGCCGGGAGTACCGTTTCCGCTACCTGATCGGGGACAACACCTGGGAAAACGACTGGGACGCCGACAAATACGTTCCAACCGGGGTCACGGCGGAGGAAAATTCCGTGGTGGTGGTCTGAGACTGGATAAGGAAACCGGAATGTTCCAGCGTAAACCCCTTCGGGAAGATCTGCACAAGGAGATCCTGGCCAGGATCAGTGACGGGCGATTGCCCCCCGGTCAGCGCATCAATGAATCCCGTCTTTCCAGCACCCTGGGTATCAGCCGCACGCCCCTGCGGGAAACAATGCTCGGTCTGGAGGCCCTGGGGTTCCTGGGCAGCCACATGGGGCGGGGTTTCCTGGTTCCTCCGCTCAACGTGCAGGAGTTCGCCGAAATCCAGTACGTTCTGACCGACCTGAAGCCCCTGGCCCTTTCCCTGTCCTTTCCCCTGCCGCCCGGACGCATCATGGAACTGCACAACAAGCTGGGCCGCGCCCGACTCAGGGCCAAGACGCCTGGCCCCGAACGGATTGACGCCGTGATCGACATGATCCATCCGTATTCCCGCCTGATGCTGGGCTCCTGTTCCAACAGCCTTCTGGCCGCCGACATCGCCCGGCTGGACGGTTTGGCCCGCCGCTACTGGCACGAGGCCGCCGTGATGGGCTTCGATCCCACGGACTATTTCCTGTCTCACGATGAGCTCTACGAACTGTTGCGCAAGGACCACCGGGAAGATGCGGTGCACTACTGGCGGGGACATATCGAACGGTTTTCCGCCGAGGCCTCCCGGCATCTGCCCAATCCCCCTCTTAATGACTGACTACCGCTGGCTGCGACCAGTTGGAATGTAAATTGCTTCCAATTTGAATAGGTCTTTTGTCCTTGATGGATCGAGCTGTCAAAGGAGTTATCATGAGGCATGCCGGCGTACTTTTAGCCCTTCTGGTCCTGCTTGGTATTACATTTGGCGCGTGCAGCAGTTCAGACGATCCGGCCGAACCCCCAGGCGGTGGCAACAACGGGAACGAAGAGGCGGTCATGACGGCCGGATTTGAAGCCACAACCG
>DAOWLV010000310.1 GCA_030643455.1 Candidatus Krumholzibacteriia bacterium
CGTTGGTCCTCAATTCCCGATCCAGGAGTCGTTTCCCATGACCCTTATCCAGATTCGAACCGCCTTTTTAGCCACTGCCCTGCTTGATGGCTTCGGGGCTGTCGGAAATATGATCGTACCCATTTCCTCCCGTCAACCCAAAGCCAAGTCCGATAAGGACTAAGGCAGCAACCAAACCCATGATCATCCACTTCAAAATGATGCCTCCGTCCAAAAGCCACAGGGTGGTCGCGCACCTCAAAAACGGGTTCGCCACCACAAGCAACAGGGTTTCTACGGGCAAACACCCGTGATTGTTGCACTTCCATTGAATTTATTTTGTCCGGCCGAACGTCAGGGACGTCCTCCTTCGGCAACCGCGACGTCGCTTGTCGCCACGATCTTCAAACCCACCATGGTGATGTCATCGTCCGCGTCTTCGCGGCCACTGAATTCCGCCAGTTCCCGGTTCACGGTCTGGAAAACCTCCGACACGTCTTCTTCCCGATATTTATGAAGCAGGCGGTTGAGTCTGTCCTCACCGTACTCCTCTTCGCCGGACGGATCCTGGGTCTCGGTCAAACCGTCCGTGTACAGGAACAGAAGGTCACCCATACCCAGCAGAATCGTGCCTTCTTCGTAGGTGCCAAAATCAAAGGCCCCCAGGGGCAGCCCTCCCTTTTCCAGAAGTTCGAGCGTGCCGTCGTTCCTCATCAGGACAGGAGCGTTGTGGCCGCCGGAACTGTAGATCAACTCGCGTGTGTCGGGATCGAACACGGCCAGAAACAGGGTCGCGAAATGTTGCGGGTCGGTGCTGGCGTGGATCTGCAGGTTGATCCGCTCGAGAACCAGCGCGGGCGATTCGCAGGTGTAACACTGGGCGCGCAGGGCGGCCTGGATGTTGGAGGCCAGGATGGAGGCGGGCATGCCCTTGCCGCTGACGTCGGCGATGATGATGGCCAGCCGTCCGTCATCCCTCTCGATCAGATCGTAGTAGTCGCCGGATACCTGCTTGCTCGAAATGTTCACCGCCTCCATCTGCACCCCCTTGATGATCGGCAGGGTGGCCGGGAGCAATCTGGACTGGATCTGGCGGGCCATGGCCATCTCTTCCTCGAGCTTCTGCTTGGCGATCTCTTCCTCGTAGAGACGGGAGTTCTCGATCTGCAGGGCGACCTGACCGGCCACGATGGTCAACAGCTGCAGCTCATGGACCTGGTATTCGTCATCGCCGGAACGGCTGGGCAGGGCGACGATTCCAACCAGACGACCCTGGGTCACCATGGGAATCAAAAGCTGGATGCCGTTTTCCAGCAGGAACAGCTGTTCCTTGGCCCTGGCCTTGAGTTCGGCCTGCTCCCTGGTGATGGCCTGGCGGTCGTGGACCACTTCCAGGTCTCCCGACTCGGTCCAGAAAGGTTCTCCATTGTTCTGCATGACCTGGGCCACCGATTGCAGTACCAGCTGGTTGGGATACCTGATTTCCCTGCTGCGACGGACATCATCCTGTTCTTCAGCGAAATCCTCGGAAAGATCCGAAACCTGGGGTTTGCCCCGGACGTGGCCTACCAGATCGAAGGTGGGGAACCCATCTTCCGGACCCACCAGATAGACCGCCAAGCCGGGCAGATCCAGAACGTCACGCAACCGCCGACCGACTTTTTCCAGCAGATGATCCCGCTGGATGAGCCGGGGAATCTCCTTGCTGAATTCCTCGATCAGCGCGGCCATGTTGTCGCGTGAATGGTAGAACCGATTGTCCAGGGATTGCTGGGCGCGTGATCGCGCAGGCCACAAAGCCGCCGCGATGGCCAGGGTGGTGCCCGCGGCAACCAGGGGGCTGGACCCGGGCACCAGGGCCAGTGCCTGGCTGCCCAGCCACCACACCCCGCCGAGGTAGGCGATCCAGATCAACCCGGTCAACATCCCGTAGGCCAGGTTGCGTTTCATCAGCAGATCGATCTGAAGGACCTGATAACGGGCCACGCAATATCCGAAGGAAATGGGGATGGCGGCCAGGGGCACGGCTCCAAGCCGCGTCAGGCCGGTCTTGAAGGTCAATTCCTCGAGCCCGATCTTGAAGATCAAAAATGGGATCACCGCAGCCAGGGTGCCGAAGGTGAGGATGCGGACGCGCTGTCTCATCAGGGGGTCGCGGTAGCTGAAGTAGCCGTGCAACAGGGCACCCAGTCCCAACACGTAATAGATCCCCAGGACGATCCAGCTGGTTGCGTTGATCTTGGCCCCTTCGGCTCCGATGAACTGGTCCAGTGTGAATCGGAAGTAGAACATCAGGGGCATGATGTACAGCAGGGGCGCCAGGAACGGGTGGCGGGTCAAGGTCAGTTTCTTGCGGGGAAAGACCAGGAAAAAATGCAGGAACACAGCGGGCAACATGAAGCGCGCGAAGGCCCCCATGTTCTGGGTGATGATGGCCCCGAGAAAATAGCTGGCCTGCTGCAGATTCGTCATGAAGTAGAGGGCAAACATCATGCAGAGCAGGAAAAAAAGGCCGGCGGGGCGTTCGTTGCGGCTGCGCAGATACACCGCGAACCCTATGACCAGGTAGACCAGGGCCAATACCACGTTCACCGAGTAGTCCCGGATGTTCACGCGGGTGAGGTCAGGGGAACCTGGACCTTCATCCCAGTTCCACCGCGCTTTATGAAGTAGGTAACGGTCGTACCAGGAGTCTGACTCTTCAGGACCTGGGCTGCCTTCTGGGGGGAATTGAAGAAAGTGGCGTCGATGCCTTCGATAATGTCGCCCCGCTGCAGGGGTGTCGGCGGGCCGGTCTGACGGGAAAGGACATCGAGGACTTCGAGCTGGGGGCGGCCGAGCAACCAGACGGTTCCGTCGCTGGGCCGGGTTCTGGTGGCGTCATACCCACTGAACAGCACGCCAAGCACCGTGAGCACTCCTATGGCAAGATGAGTGCCCCGGGACGTGAGCAGCCTGTATACTCCCGACAGGGGATTTGGGTGCAGCCGTTCCGGCGGCATGGCGCTCCGTTTGGTGACCCGGACCGGTGGTTATCCGGAACAGGCAGGTTCGTGTCGTGAGATAGAGCCGCAAACAGGCGGCTCTCTGTTTTGTTCCCGGTCTCTTTTTGAAAAGATACCCTGTATTTCCAGCCGGGGCATCTATTACCCTTGACCGGATGCTGTTATTCTCATGGTGAATGAAACCGGTTCGAATTCCCGTCCTAATGACGAATACGGGAGCCCGGGGGTTGCATCCTGATGGATCATGATTCCAAATCAGAAGATACCCACCGGGCGGTAGGGCCGAATAACCCGCCTTCCGGGCCGTTGAATGTGGGTTCGGGCCGCACGAGGGTCAATCTGGAATTGAAATATCAAGGCCTGGATATCTTGCTCCTGGTCACCGGCGGCAAGGCCCACATCGGGGCCGTGGCGGTCTGGAACGGTCAAGGGCAGGAAGGTCCGGTTGTCGTTGCAGAATTACCCGGCCACCGGGAAGGTCCTCTTGCGGATGAATGCGCGGAAATCCTGGGCCGCGCTTCGGGGCGGGTTGTGGTAGCGGTCGTGGGTATTCACCAGGACAACGCCACCGAGCAGGAAATCGCCGCAATTGTCGCCAACGTTCGACAGGGTGCCGCGGAACTGGCAAAGGGTTTGGAACGAATCTAAGGGGACGTCCGATGACTGAATCCGAGAATACCACACTACCGGATCTTGAAGCCCGGATGATGGTCTGGGCCCGCGAGGCGGGGGACATTGCCCGCGGTCACTACCGCCGGACAGGTGAACTTCGTTTCAAGCACGGCCGGCAGGCCGTGACCGATGCCGACCTGGAAATCGAAAAGATGCTGCGCCGGCGCATCGGCGCGGAATTTCCAGCGGATGGAATCGTGGGGGAGGAACTGGGCTCCGATTTCGAGGGAACCGGACCGAAGGGGTCATCCGGCCGAACCTGGCATCTGGACCCGGTGGACGGCACCCTGAATTTCGCCCTGGGTCTGCCCGGCTTCTGCACCAGCCTGGGTCTGATGAAAGGTAACGAGGTGCTGGCCGCGTGTGTCTACCAGCCGTTGCTGGACGACGGCTTCACAGCCACGCTGGATGGCGGAGCCAGGCTCAATGGCCGTCCGATCTCCGTCAGCACGAGGTCCTGTCTGGCCGACGCGGTGGTGGGCACCCAGTTCAAGAAAAACGGCCGCTTTATCCAGAACCCTGAGCTGCTGCGGTCCATTTTTCTGAAGACCATGAAAATCCGGAAGGTGGGGGCCATCGCCCTGGAACTGGCCCGGGTGGCGGCCGGAAGTTACGATGCCCTGGTGGGAAGCTTCAAGGAAGCGATCCACCTGCACGACGTGGCCGCGGGCCTGCTGCTGATTCGGGAGGCGGGAGGGCGGATCACCGACCATCTGGGGAACGACTACGTGCCGGGCGGGCCCGATCTGGTGGCGACCAACGGGTTGATTCACGAGGAGCTGATCGAGCTGATCGGCCAGTATTCCGCGGACTGAGGCGGCTAGAGATATTGCAGGGCCAGTTGGCCGTAACCCTGGACTCCGTAGCTGAGCCAGGCCGGATGATCCACACCCAGTTCCTGACAGC
>DAOWLV010000406.1 GCA_030643455.1 Candidatus Krumholzibacteriia bacterium
CGCACGCCGACTTCGGTGATGTGCCCCGACACGCGGGGCACAATGGGGACAATGAGGGATCGCACACGGGCCTGGCTGGTGTAGGGGGTCACTCGATCCGATTTAACATACCAGATGAAGATAACGACGCAAACAGCTAGAACCGAAAGCGTTATCAATCTGACAGGATCACGGCGGCCGCTAGCTTTTTCAGCTGTGCCATCGGTGGTTTTCTTTTCAATATCCCCGGCACCCTCCGCCGGGGAATCCATTTTTTCATCATCGGTCATGATTCATTCCTCATTGAAGCAGTCTATTCGCCACCGGAAGCTTCAGGCTCCGGTTCGGGATCTTCCTGACTCCAACTCTCACCCAGCCAGGCCTCGATGAGCTTGTAGCCCAGGGAAAGAACAACCGCCCCCAGAAACAGTCCAATGATCCCGGCGCCGATCATGCCGCCGATGGCACCGACGAGAATGACCAGCATGGGAACGGCCACCCCGCGACCGAGGAAAATTGGTTTGAGAAAGCCGTCCGCAGCACTGACGACAAGGCTCCAGATCAGGAAGATCACAGCCACTGCCGTGCTGTCGTTGGCGGAAAACACGTAGACCGCGATGGGGCCCAGGATCAGGATCGGAGGCAATTGCATGATCGCCAGGACCATGACCAGGACAGCCCAGAAACCGGCGCCGTCAACGCCGGCGAAGACGAGTCCGGCGGCCGCCATCAAACCCTGGATCATGGCCACCAGAAGTACTCCCTTTACGACGCTGCGAATGGTAGCGATGGAAACCGTGACCAATTCACGGCCCTGCTCACCGCCCAAACGGTCGGCGAAAGCGTAGGCCACCCGTCCTCCGCCCATGGCGTGCATCATCAGGACACCGGCAATGATCAGCGAGAAGATCGTCTGAACTACCGCTCCGCCCAAGGACGCGATCGATCCCGCCATCCAATTCGCCACGGCCTTGAGTTGGTCGGAATATTTGGACACTGCCCCTCCGAAATCCCTTGAAGACCTCAACCAGGCTGCATGGACCTTTTCTCCAACGACCGGCCACTCCTTCACACTGTCCGATGGAGGCGGCACCGTCAGGGTGCCCTCTTCCATACCGTCCTTCAGGCGGGTTGCCCCGTCGATGAGAGAGTCGGTCAGCAAGGCTGTCGGCGTGATGACCAGCGCCAGGCTCACGACGATGAAAACCACGCCGGCCAGGTTGTTGCGGCCTCCCAGCCAGCCCTTCAGTTTTTCGAAAACAGGGTACAGGGCCACGGAAATGACCATCCCCCACACCAGCGGCATAAAAAACGGGTTGATAATCCTGGTACACCACAGAAGGATGAACGCCACGAAGCCCAGGCGAAGGGCCACGTCCAGCGCCCGGTCCATGTGGCCTGTGTCTTTTTCGGAATTCGTATTCGAATTCATTAATAATCTCCCTCGCTTAGGCAGTTAGGTTTTAACCACTCGGTCCCGATCGTATCATGGCATGAAGTTTTCAGCGATATATTAGAACCTGATATCCAATCCCAGAATCATCCCCGCCATCCGCGTATCCATCAGAATTTCATCCTGTTTGATCTGGTACCCCAGCACACGATAACCGAAAGGAATGGCGAGGGAATCAGAGATGTCCCAGTGGAACAGGGCCATCATTTGATAGGTGAACTCGGAACTTACCCCGAAGCCGCCTATGTCACCCCTGAGTTCGAAATCCCAGCGGTCTGACAGCTTCCAGACGCCATAGGCCCCCAGGATCGGATCAATCACGACCGTCGAGACTTCGGGAAGTTCCATTCCCTCAATGGTTACGATTTGGTTGACGGAATAGCTCCGCACGCCTGCCAGGAACCTAAGGGTCGGAGCGGTGTCGGGTTGATAAAAGACGTCCACTTCCCCGATGACATTCTTGAGGTCCAGGGATACGTCCAGGAGACCCGAACCTTCCCCGTAAAGATCGATGTACTGGAAATCTCCGCTTGCCCCCCACTGGCCTTTCTGCGCTGTGAAATTAATGAATGCCCCCAGTTTGACGTGTTTGAGCACGTCCCCGAATTTGCTGTTTAACGGAATTGTGGGTGGGACGGTGACCGCGCCGGAGATTCCGGAAAGGAAAAAATAGGGTCGCAGGTTGAAATTCCACTTCGAGGGATCGGAGTCTTCCACCGGTACTGCGGTATTTTCTGTATCAAGGGTGTTGCCCGCCGAGACAGCCGGGCTGACCGCCAGGCATCCCAGCAGGAGTAAAAAAACCAACGATCTGTACCGCATGGTTACAATCCATTCCATTCCAAGGTGACCTGATGAGGACCTGAGTGGGTCAACCACATGGCTAACGCCGGCCCCTACGCTCGACTAGCGGGATGGCCAAGGCCCCAGATTTCGGATCACGCCGCGCCGAGTCCGGCCATTTGACGGTTACCTGGTCGCCAGGGACCGGCGCTGTACCGCCACGCCTGTTTTCCAAAAGAACCAGCCCGCGCTCGGAACATCCGTACCGGCCGAGTTTGCCGTTCGGCAGATCGAAACCCTCGGACACGACCCGGACCACACTACAGCCCTTGCCAGGTGATTTTGGCAGACGAATGCGAACAGGCGGATTCTCGCCCCTGACCATCAGCAGGAATGAAAGACTGGCTCGGTCCTTGGGAAGTTTGGCCTGGTGGCTGAGCCTGGTCAGCCAGGCGGGCGAATCGCCGGTGGGAAACGTGAAATGGCACCAGGGAGTGTTGCGCCGACCGGGCATGGGGCAATCTTCCGCGTGAGGACAGGGCGCCGGAATCCGCCAGCCCCGTTCCAGGGCAGTCTGGCGAATGCGGGACAACGACCGGCCTGCGTCGCGAACGCCTGGTTCGATCAGCAGGATGGCACCGTCGCTCGCCACCTGGTCTTCCCATCTTTCCAACAGGTGGGTCTCCGGGGAATCGATGTCCTTTCCCGCGCTCCGGGATCCGCGTCCGCTGCGGGGGCCACGATCCACCTCGTTGATGAAGTTCGCCATCACCAGCAGGTCGGCGGGTCGGAACTTGTTGCGGCCGGCGGGCTGGTTGTCGGTCCTGACCTTCCAGGACGCCTGCGCGGCCAGGGCACTGAACAGCTTCCGGCCGACCTTCAGTGCGGGCTCGGATCGATCGACGGCCAGGTAATCCAGTTCCTGCTGACGCATGCCCGGCCGCGACAGCCACAGGGCAAGCAGGAAGGTCAGGGGCCCCGCCCCCAGATCGACGATGTGCGCACCCGGTTTGAGCGCCAGATCCAATCCCGTCAGCAATCGACCCTGGCGATAGATGTTCC
>DAOWLV010000045.1 GCA_030643455.1 Candidatus Krumholzibacteriia bacterium
CAGTTTGCGCCACCTGAACGGGTTGAGTTGAAGTAGATCCAGTCCGCGCCCGCACTCCAGCACGGGTTCTGATCCTGGGCGTTGTCGGTGGTGATCCGGTAAGTGTTGGGCGGCGTGATGTCGATCTGCGAACTGACCGTCTTGCCGGCCCGCGTGGTCACCGTGATGTCGATAATGGAATCTTCTGGAACACCCGCCGGCACTGTGAACTCTATCTCGGTGGCCGACCAGGACTCGATGACCGCAACGACGGCCGCGACCTTGACCCCGCCGCTGCCCTGTTCGGTGCCGAGATCGGTGCCGATGACCTTGGCCGCAAGGCCGATCGCGGCGCCCGGTGGAGAGACGGCGGTGAGGGTCGGATTCTCACCCCCGGTGCCGCCATTGCCGCCGTTACCGGGAATGCCGGGATCGGCGGGGTCGTCGTCGCCACCGCAGGCTGAGATCAGGAAAGAGGCGAGGCACAGGATGAGTACGGCAGTGATCAGGCGGGTATTCATGGCGGACCCCTTCAATTGCCGGGCATGCGAGGGACAGGCCGAGCTGGCGCATCGGTGTTGATTCTGGCCGATAGGATTGATCGAGTTCTGCCCCCACCTGTATTCTAGTCTCGTTTCCCTGGTTGAGCAATGAAATTCAGTTTTCGGGTGGAGGGAGGGATTGCTTGTCGCTTTATTCGTTTTTGCTTGTTAAAAAAGAAGTTACGCTCTTGAGGTGCCAAATTGGCACCTCAAGTTGGTTACCTGGCACCCACCTTGCTGATCTGGATCTCCTCCCGGACATTCAACTCGGGAGATATTATGCCTTTGAACGGCTCCCTCGAACCCATTGATGACATCGCGACCAAGATCCACTTCATCCGTGGCCAGAAGGTCATGCTCGATTCAGATCTAGCCAAGTTGTATGGAGTTGAGACAAAATATCTGATCAAACAGGTTAACCGTAACTCCGATAGATTTCCCGTCGATTTTATGTTTTCCCTAGATAATAAAGAAGTTACACGTTTGAGGTTCCAAATTGGAACCTCAAAGGGACGTGGTGGAAGACGAAATCGACCAAACGCCTTCACCGAGCAGGGGGTCGCCATGTTATCGGGGGTTTTGCGCAGCAAGCGGGCCATTCAGGTCAATATTCTCATCATTCGGGCCTTCGTGCAGCTCCGACATATGATCGCCACAAATGACGAGTTGGCCAGAAAACTCGAATCCCTTGAAAGTAAATACGATGCCCGGTTCCGCGTGGTCTTTGATGCTATCCGCCGCCTCATGGCTCCACCAGAATCCGAACGACGTCGCATCGGCTTCGATGTTTTGACTCCGGCCGAAGAAGAATGACGGCCACGTTTTCCGTTTTCGAAATTCTAGTAGCTGGACCTTTACGGATGGGCACTGGAAGGTTCCAGGTTGGATCTCAAATAATTAACTCATTTGTTTCCAACAGGTTGCCCCCCCCCAAAAAAAAGTTCCCCCGGGGGGACTTTTTCGCAATGATATCTAATATCCCCGCGAGCCTGAGGCTCGCCTACCCACCGCAGGATTTTCTAAGGTAACAATAAAATTGCTTGCTAACTTAAATTATGTTAATATTTAATTATATCGTTAAGGAGACCTCATGAATCCCGCCCTCACCAACTTGACCTCATATCTCCGCCATACGTTGGGAATCGAAATCAAACCTTCCCCTTGGCGTCGCGAGGAACACCTGCCTTTCCACCTCCGGGACACCTACACCTTCCACGAGATCCAGCTACTGGACACACCCTGTTTGTTGATGCACGACCATGGTGATGTCGGCCAGTCCCCCGCCTCCGTTCGCAAGCACCTCGACCTGGTGGGCGCCTCCTGGACCGGAGAACTCGTGTACGTGCGGGAAAGGGTCACGGCCTACAACCGCAAGCGACTGGTCCAGCACAGGGTTTCTTTTGTGATTCCGGGCAACCAGATGTATTTGCCCCTGCTGGGTATCGACTTTCGCGAACATTTCCGAATGGCGCGCACGGTTCCCAACCACTTCAGCCCCTCGACCCAGGCCCTGATCATCAATCTTTTACTTCGCGGTACACGCTCGGCGGTCTTTTCTCCCTCGGAGATGGCCGGACAACTGGGTTACTCGGCCATGACCATGACCCGGGCCTTCAATGAGCTGGAATCGGCGGGTCTTGGTGAGGTTTTTCAGAAGGGCCGGGGGCGATTTCTCCGTTTCCACGAATCCGAAAACCACACATGGCAGAAGGCACAGCCGTTCCTCCGTAGTCCCGTCAGGAATAAAATCTTCATCGATCCACCCGATACCCATCCGCCTGGAATACTTGCCGGATTATCGGCGCTGGCAAACTACTCCATGTTGTCGGCTCCGGCAGGTCCTGTTGTTGCTCTTGTCGCCCGTGACTGGACTTCGATCAAACAGCGCTTCCAGAGCAGGGAAATCCCCTTTGCGGAACCTGGGGCCTGGGAAATCCAGATCTGGAGCCATGATCCTGGCCTGTGTGCCGGCGACAACACGGTGGACCGTTTGTCCCTGTACCTGTCACTGAAAGATGACCATGACGAACGGATCGAGGGAGCCCTTGAAGAAATGATGAAGAGTTTGGCTTGGTAATTGGCCTGGATATTTTTGGTGCTCATTTTTTTGAGTATCGCGACCGGTATGTGTTGATCGGAGGCGCCGCCTGTTCCCTGGCAATGGCCGAAGCGGGGTTCGGGTTTCGCGCCACCAAGGATTTGGACATTGTTCTGTGCGTGGAAGCACTGGACAGCAGTTTCGTGGCTGCCTTTTGGGATTTCATCCACAAAGGCGGATACCGATATCGGGAACGTTCGACCGGGAGAAAGCAGTACTACCGATTTCACAAACCCGAGGTAACCGGTTACCCGCAAATGCTGGAGTTGTTTTCTCGCGTCCCGGATGCCCTGTCGTTGAAAAGTACGAGCCACCTGACGCCGATTCCTGCCGGGGACGACCTGTCGAGTCTCTCCGCCATCCTGCTGAGTGATGATTATTATCATTTTCTTCGGAGTGGTCGGAGGGAAACACGCGGGCTCTCCTTTCTCGGACCGGAACATCTGCTACCACTGAAAGCAAGGGCCTGGTTGGATCTTTCGGAAAGACGACTCAAGGGGGAAGACATCGACAGCAGGTCACTCAGAAAACACAAAAACGACGTGTTCAGGCTCTACCCGATCCTGAATCCTGCCCACAGCGACAAGGTGCCCGACACGATAAAATACGACCTGAGGAAGTTCCTTGTCTGCATGGAAACCGAAATCATCGATCTCAAATCTCTGGGCCTGAAATCTGAAACAAGAGAATCGATCCTGGCTGATCTTGGGAGAATTTACGGCCTTCGCCAGACCCCGGCATAGAGTGGGCGGTCCCGGGGCTTTTTACTGACTGAAATATTCGTTGCCCCTCTATTTGATCGCCCCCTCTTCCCCGGCCATCCTCCGCAAAACCCCCAACTGCCCGATGTGATAACCTTCGTGAAAAACCAGCCCGGCCATCAGGGATCCCACCGTTTCATTTTCGTCGTTGCCCGGACTGAAGGACGCCTTGGTCGCCAATTTATCGGTTGTCAGCGCGGCCAGGCCGACCTGGAGTGCGTCCTGAGTGGAGGCGAAGTCGGCCACGATTTCGGACAGGGGCACGGTGCCGTCCTGCTCGGCGGTCATCGCCGAAGAGCCTCGTTGGTAGAGGTCGTACTTGTCGGCGGGAAAGGGGGGTTTCTGGCCAAGCGCCGTCAGGGTCTCCGCGCGCGACCCGACGATGTGGCCGGCCACCCAGTTGAGGCAATTGCCGCCCTTGTCGGGTTGGGTGAAGGCGTCGTCGTCCGCCAGGCCCTTGAGATTGGCCGCAAAGGTATAGGCGGTGTAGCCGTACTGGATGGTCAGGGTCTGGCTGAAGGTCTGGGGATCCATGGATCATCATCCTTTGGTTTTTTGGAAGTGGTGGTGATTGATAGAATAGAGTAAACGCCGTTGACTTGCCATTCAGCCAGGCCGACGCTGAGGCGCCATTCCGCGCGGCCGTCCAATACGCGAACCACATCACTTGAGAAGAACCATCTTCCGAACATCCCGCATCCCGTTCACGGTCAGGCAGGAGAAATAAACGCCGCTGCCCACGGCCTTGCCCTTGTCGTCCCTGCCGTGCCAGGTCGTACTGTTGATACCGGCCCCACGCCGCCCTGCGACCAAGGTTTTGATCAGGCCGCCGCTCGCGTCGTAGATGGCCAGCGACACCATGGCGTCATTCGGAAGATCGAAAGAAACCGTCGTGGACGGATTGAAGGGGTTGGGATGGTTGGGAAGCAGTGTCGCCCTGGTCGATGGCACGGGAATTTCCGTATCGCCCACGGCGCTCACCGTTCCGTCGTACCAGCAGAAGATGTCGTACGGAAAATTATTGCCTTCCGTCCAGATGCAGATGAAATCCGACCCGGTAACGGCCGGCACGTTCGGATAGCGGGAATTGCTTCCCGGGGTATTGCTGATGTTGGTCGCGGTGGACCAGGTTTCACCTGCCTGCGAATACTCACGGACGAACACGTCGTAGCGGATGCCGTCCGTCTTCTCCGCCCATGCCACGGTGAGGTTGTCGTTGCCGTCGACACTGATGCTCGGCCTGTCCGAGGCCTCGTCGGTTTCGCTCAGGTTGAGGGGCGTCTCGTCCCAGACGCCGTCGGTGCATTTCTTGTAGAAGATCTCCTTGTTGCCCGGCTGGAAATCCTTCCACACCAGGTGAATGTCGCCTTGCGAGTCGAGAACCGCACACGGATCCATGGTGGCGCTGCTGCCGTTGCCGGTGGTGCCACTGACGTTCGTGGTGCCGGCATCCCATCCCGAACCCACTGTGTATTTCCGGTAGAGCACCATCTTGGGGTTGCTGATGTTCTCGCCTGAATCCTTCCAGAAAACGTGGACGTTGTCGGCGGCGCCGACGGCCACGGTGGGGTATTCCGATGCGGCATAGGTGTTGCTGACGTTCATGGCGGCGCCCCAGTTGCCGGCCGTTCGCTTGCGGTACCAGACCTCGGAGTTGGGTGTCGAACCATACCCGGACCTCTGCCAGATGCAGTGCAGGTCGCCCACCGAATCCACGGCCAGCACGGGGCGCGACACCGGCACCTGCGGGCTGTTGGTGACGACCGTTTCTTCGCTCCACGTTCCATCGTATGAACGATGGACGATGTCGTAGGCTGTGATTCCGCCCGCCTTGTAGACCAGGTGCAGTTCATCGTCGCCGTCCATTGCGATGGCCGGGTTTCTGCCGATATCCGTGATCCGTTGGGGCAGTGACCACGTGCCGGCGTTGTCGTTCGAGAAGGAGTGGATGATCCCGTTGTCGTAATAGACCACGTGCAGGATGCCGGCGCCGTCCCTGACCACCAATCTGGCGTTGTTTCTCTCGGTGGCCGTTGAGTTTTGCGAGTCACCGACAATGGTTGTGCCGGCCAAAGCAACTCCCGGTATCAGAGCGAGGCAGACGCAAAGCTGGAGAACCAGTCTCGGAATTGTCCTTCCATCTGTCGACATGTTGTCTTGGTCTTTCTTATGAGGAACCGTGTGGCCTGGATCCGCGCGGTCATATCCAAGCATGGGAAGATTATCCCTCAAATCGCCTTTGTATGTCAAGTGGGTGACTGGTGGCAACTATATGATTGCCCTATGATAAATAACTTGAAGATGGGTATGCCAGGCCTTGAAGACATGTCCGCAATAGGGCATTGTGGACCATCACATCGGGAACCACGCCACAGGGAGAACCCAGGTGAAGCAGGATATCCACAAGTCCGTCGCTCAATTACGTGAAGCCTCGCGCCAGACCGCGCGTCAGCTCGGTTTTCTCGAGTCCCGCTATCTCGAAACGGGCTGTACCCATTCCCAGTGTCATGTCCTGGTGGAACTGGACGCCCGCAGACGTGTGACCGTGGGTGAACTGGCGACAATTCTCGATCAGGATATTTCATCCACCAGCCGGACAATCAGGTCCCTGACCGATAAGGGGTTTGTCCAGGGGTTCGCGGATTCTGCTGATGGTCGGCGACGGCAGATGGTGTTGACGCCCGCGGGTAAGAAAAAAGTCCTCGAGATCAATGATGTCGCCGACCAACAGGCTCGTGCCGCCCTGGAGCTGCTCAATCCCGCGGATCGGGACATGGTGGTCCGGGGCATGAGTCTCTACGCTCAGGCCCTGGCCCGCAGTCATAAACTGGCGGGAATCGATATCAGACCCATCGCTCCGGACGACGACGAAGCGATGAGCGCGGTCATACGTCAGGTCATGTCGGAATTCGGTGCTATTGGAAATGGCATGTCCATCGGAGACGCCGAGGTTGACGGGATGTATGAGGCGTACCAAGGGGATCAATCCGCATACTTCGTGGCCTACGAGGGCAAGACCTTGCTGGGAGGCGCAGGTTTCGGTTCCTTGACCGGTTCCGGCGAAGATGATGTCTGCGAACTGCGCAAGATATACCTGCTGCCTGCAGGGCGCGGCACGGGATTGGGACGTAAGCTGATGAATCGCTGTCTGGAGGCCGCCCGCGAAATGGGTTACAGGCGGATCTATCTGGAGACCCTGGACAACATGTGCCACGCCCGGCATCTGTTCGAAAAGTACGGGTTCAGGCGCCTGGAAGCCCCCCTGGGTGAAACCGGCCATTACGGCTGTACCATGTGGGCGATTCTGGACCTTTAGTACACCATCCGGCCAAACCAACCCAAATACCCACAAATATACTTGACGCTTGTTAATTATTTAATTGACCTCCGTGGTGCAATATGGTACGATCGTTTGTTGCCAAATTGAGATGGCTGCTCACCTTCGTTCATGGGAGGCAAAAATATGGTGCCCAGGATACTGCTTCTTCTGGCCCTTTCAGCCACGGGAGCATTTGCTGGAACGTGGACCACGTACACGGAGGCCCGTTTCATCAGTGGTCTGGACATGGAAGGGACCGATCTCTGGGCCGGGACCAACGGGGGAGTGCTCCAGTGGGACCTCATCGCCGAGTCCTACCAGAAATTGACCGTGGTCGATGGCCTCGTGGAACATCGGGTCAAGGATGTGCTTGTCGATGCCGCAGGCAACAAGTGGTTCGGCACCACCCAGGGCGTCCAGAAATTCGACGGCACGACCTGGACGACCTACGACATGTCCAACTCTCCACTGCCGCACAACACGGTTTTCGCCCTGGCCCAGGACTCTGGCGGCGCCATCTGGATGGGGACGGGGTTCGCCATCGCCCGCTTCGATGGCGACACCTGGGAGGTCTTCACCGACCTGGGTGGCGGCGCGACCAACGTGGCCGTGCGCGGCATCGGCATTGATTCCCTCGATCGGATCTGGACGGCCAACAATCCCGACGACTGGGGATCCCCCGGTGGAGTGTCCATGTACGACGGGGCGGTCTGGACGCATCACGACCCCGATCCGAGATCCATCGGGCAGTACAATCTGTCGTTGACCGTGGACCACGTCGACAACGTGTGGCTCGGAAGCTGGACCAACTGGGTATTCCACTACGATGGCGATGTCTGGACCCACCTCGACTCGAACAACAGCGGGCTGGTGGGCACCAACATCGAGGCGTTCACCGTGGATGAAAGCGGCACCGTCTGGATTGC
Source organism: Candidatus Krumholzibacteriia bacterium (assembly GCA_030643455.1). Lineage (GTDB taxonomy): Bacteria > Krumholzibacteriota > Krumholzibacteriia > LZORAL124-64-63 > LZORAL124-64-63 > JAGLCY01. The sequence goes on from DAOWLV010000045.1 coordinate 7,626, forward strand.
CAACCACGCTTCGTCCGCGTCGACAACGACCAACGGGATCGCCAAGTTCGACGGCATGACATGGACCAGCTACACGACGGCCAACTCCGGTTTGCCGTACAGCTTCGTCTACGCGTTGGCAGCCACCGGCGGGACCATCTACTGCGGCACGTCGAACTACGGGATCGCCGGCTTCGACGGTTTAGACTGGAACTACTTCGAGACGCAGAACGAACCCCACACCAATTATATCACCTCGATCGAACAGGGGACCGTTGGCGACAACACCGCCTTTTTCTACGGGACCGATCATGCGGGGATCGCTCTGTTCGACGGAGCTGACTGGTCGAGCTACACGACCGACAACAGCGGCCTGGGCGACAACTATATCAATGATGTTCATCTTGCTGACGGTATGCTCTGGGCGGGCGCCCAGTTTACCGGTGTCTGGTCCTACAACGGTACATCCTGGCAGAACTTCCACACGGGAAACAGTGACATGCTGGGTGACATCGTGCTCTCGGTCGCCACCGATAGCCAGGGGGATCTCTGGCTGGGAACGTCCGGCTGGGATGGGCCCATGGGGCAGGATGGTGCGGTCTCCAGGTACGACGGGGTGACCTGGACGAATTACTACCTTTCCAACAGCGGGTTGATCGACGATGACGCACTCCAGGTTGCCGTCGATCCGACAGACACGGTCTGGATCGGGACCGAAGAGGGCGTCAGCAGGTTCGACGGTGTTTCGGTCTGGACCAGCTACCACAGCGGCAACAGTGGGCTGGTCGAAAACCACGTCCAGGCCATTGCCTTCGGACCGACCGGCGATACCTGGTTCGCCACGCTGGGCGGTGTCAGCCACTTCGACGGCGCGAACTGGACGAGCTTCACCACCCTGGACGGTCTGCCGAGCAACGCCATCCAGGATATCGCTGTTACCGGGGACGTCGTCTGGGTGGCCACGGACAATGGTGCCGCCGTTTCCCGGGCCGGCTCGCGCTGGACGGCATACACCCCGGCCGACGGGCTTGCCGACGAGGACGTCACCGCGGTCTACATGGAAAGCACCGATACCGTCTGGTTCGGGACCTACCGAAGCGGTATCTCGGTGTTTGTCGATGACGTTTCCGGCGTTGAAAATCCCATGAACCTGATGGCGGTTTACCTGCTGCGCCAGAACTTCCCCAATCCGTTCAACCCCAGCACGACAATCAGTTTCGACCTGCCCGAGTCCGCACCGGTGTTCCTGTCCATTTTCGATGTTTCCGGACGGCTGATGCGTCGCCTCGTCACGGGATCCTCCATGGGCGCCGGTAGCCACAAGGTCACCTGGGACGGCATGAGTACAAACGGAATGCCCGCGGGCTCGGGTGTCTATTTCTATCGCCTCGACACTGGCTCCCACAGTGAAACACGGCGAATGTTGCTGGTGAAATGATCCGCGTCCGGTCGGAAAAGGCCGGACATCAATGGTTGATTGAAAGCAAGGGGGTACCGAAATGAAGAAACTGCTAATTTTCCTGGTGATAATAATGCTCGCCGCACCGTTTGTGTTCGCCGACTTGCTGCTCGACGAAAGTTTCGAGGGCGGAGTCATCCCGGACGGGTGGACCGTCTTGGACGAAGGTGACGATGGAGATGTGTGGTTCGTCTACAACAGCGCGGACCACGCTTACACCGGCGAATATTCGGTGGTCGTTGCGTGCTATAGCAGCGCCGACGCCGCAAACGACTGGCTGATCACCCCGCAGTTGTCCCTGCGTGCCGACGACTGGCTCGGGTTCTGGGCAAGGTCCTGGTACTCGGTCGAGGACTTCGAGGTGAAGCTCTCCACCACGGGCACGGCGCCCCAGGATTTCAACGTGACACTGGGCACCGAAACCGCAGACGAGACCTACATGCAATACGTCTACGACCTGAGTGCGTACGCCGGACAGGACTGCTACCTGGCGATCGTCTGGTACTACGACAACTATGCCCTGGTGGTCGACGACGTGATGGTCGGTACGTACGACCCGGTTGAAAACGAGAGCACGAGCTGGGGTGGGATCAAGGCTCTTTACAGATAGCCTGTGACCTTTTTTTGTGTGTGGGCGGAGGTCTATTGATCTCCGCCCTTTGGTGTTTGGTACCCGCTTGATGCCCCTTTCCATGAACGGGAACCTCCTGATGTGCTATGATCGGATCTCGGCAGCTGCCCTGGTGCCAGCCCGGGCAAATACAGAAGGAGGATCCCATGAGACCGATTGCGCGTTATTTCCTCTATGGACTTTTCTCACTGGTGATCATTGGAAGCGGACTCCCGTCAGACAGCCTGGCCCTTGATTTGGCAGACGACACCGGTTCGCCTGGAGCGGACACCTACTGCCAGGTCGGACAGGTGTGGCCCGGGTACGATCTGGACTGGATCGAGCCCGGCACGATCACTGGCGCTGGCCAGACCTTCGCCGCGTTTTTCGATCCCGCCGAGGGTTGTGACTGTCCGCTCGGCTTCCGGGTCTCGACGATCGATTTCTACATGACCTTTCCCGACGAATCTCCCTTGCCGGTCACCATCACTGTATCGATGGGTCTCAGGGAGGCCAACCCTGACCTGAACAGCCCTGGTTCCTGGGTTCCCGGAGCCGTGTTGTGCGAAACCCCTGTGCGCGCTTTTACCTTTTATATTCCCAAGGATTATGTCGGATTCGGGATCGCCCTGGATTGCGAATGCCTCGTGATCGGAGATCCCGCATTCCTGTTTTTCACCATCCACTCGGAAATGGATCCACCCGGTGGGTTTTACACCGACGGCAACGGGGCGCCCGGGTTGAACCGGTTCTTCACCCTCGGTGACGATCAATGGGTCGACCTGGTGGAGGCGCAGATCCTGACCCGTGGGGACCTGGTGATTTCCGCTTTCGCCCGCTGCTGCGAACCGCCGGTGGCCGGCTCGGTGGAGACTTGGGGTGGTATCAAGGCTTTGTATCGGTGATATGGAACGGCTTTGTCAAGCCCTCCCGGGGGGACCCGGGTTGCAGTGAATACCCCAGAGGGAGACCCCACAATGTCTGGAACCAAACTCTATTATCCGATTCTCCTGATAGCCCTCGTTCTCGCAGGTTGTCAGCAAAAACCCGCTGAGGAAAAAGCCGAACCAGCCACCCTGACAGCTGAACGATCTGGCCCGGTCATCAGCGTCACGCCAACCACCTTCGACTTCGGCCGCATGAACCAGAATGATTCCCAAAACACCGAGATCCTCATCAAGAACGTCGGCACTGACTCGTTACACATCCACAATATCATCGCCACCTGTGGATGCACAGTGATCAGCCTGCAAACCAGGGTTATCGGTCCCGGCAAATCGACCGTCCTCGGTATTCACTTCGACAGCAAGCATTTATCCGGTCATCAGAACAAGACGGTCATCATCGAGTCTGACGATTCGGAAAACCCCCAGTTTGACATCGCCATCACAGCTGATGTCCACCTTCCCATCCAAACCAACCCCCAAAAACACTTCCTCTCCAACAGGAGTATCCCCCTGGGAGAACCGTGGACCGAGCAGATTACCTTTTTCACCGAGGATGTCCCGGTGTTGCTGATCGAAGTGGTGGAATACGATGCGGAAGCCTTCAACGTGAAAATTGAAAACGGCATAGACGGTGATTCCCAGGCATCGATCATGACCGTGGCCATCCAACCCGATCTGGTTGCCAGGAGCTACTCCGATATCATCCGCCTCAAGACGAACGTAAAGCTGATGCCAAGGATGGACATCTCGGTTTTGGCCATTGTGCTTGGTGATCTGAAGGTGGACAAAAATCTGGTGAACTTCGGCTTGGTCGAACCAGGCCAGCTCCTGGATTACACTGTGACCGTAATCCCGACGTCCACCCCTGTCGATTTCAAGGTCACCGGGGCAACCATCGACTTCCCCGACCTGACAGTTGAGGTCAAGGAGATCCGGCCGAATGAGGAGACCCGGGTTCACGTCACGGGGAAGGCGGTGCCCGCCGACCATCCCGACGCAAAAAATAGCAGCCGGATCAGAGGGACATTGCATATTTCCACGGATCTGGGAACCCAGCCGGAAATAAAGGTCCCGGTCATGTACCTGCTGAAAAAATAATGAAAAGGAAAGTACCGTTTCGAGGTGCCGGTCACGGCGCCGGATGCCCGGTACGTGTTCCAGGGCGAGGGTGTATTCCTGGAGTACCTGGGTTCACGACCTCCACTCCCTGAAAGGGACCAGGGACCACAGCCTCGATTTTTAGCTGTCGTTGCAACACCCCCGCACTATGTGAAAAAATTAGGTTGTGCCTTCGAGAATGTGTCCGGCCCACCTCTTGCG
>DAOWLV010000367.1 GCA_030643455.1 Candidatus Krumholzibacteriia bacterium
CATGATCTTGAGATTGTCGTAGAACTCCCGCCGCCTGGTCGCGGGATCGTCACCGGCGACCGCGACCGACGCGGTCAGCACCGACATCAGCACGAAAATATGGACAAGGGACCGTAACACGCGCATGTGGACGGCCGGCCTGTAGTGTTTATTCTGGTGGTTGCGCATTCATCGTTCCTTCATTGACGTTCGTGAACGTGTTCAGACTGCCTTCGGCACTTCTTCGAATTCCATTTATAGGTATTTCAAAAGCCCGTGATCTAGTCGTTTCAGATGTCCGAGCGCCTTGTTCAGCATCTCTTCCGGCGTGTCGGCGGCATCTATTACTTTAAAACGCAAAATCCCTGAAACCGCCATCGCCTGGTATCCCTCGTACACCCGTTGGTGGAAATCCGCCGATTCCCGGTCCAGGCGATCAGTGGCCTCGCTGTGGAGTCTTTTCTGACCCTCTTCCGGTGGCAAAAGACACAGAAAGGTAAGATCGGGTTCAACCTTGCCCAAAGCCAGCTTGTTGAGGGCGTGGACCTGTTTTTCGCCCAGCCCGCGTCCAAAACCCTGATAAGCCACCGAAGCATCGGCGAAACGGTCGCACAGGATGATCATGCCTGCCTCCAGGCCGATCTCGATCTTCTCCCGCACGAGTTGGGCCCGGCTGGCCACCATCAGCAGCAATTCGGTTTCCGAGCACATTCCTTCAGACGCCATATCGAGCAGAATGTTCCGGATTCGCTCCCCGATTTCCGTCCCGCCGGGTTCGCGCAGGATCATGGGTTCCTCGCCCTTTTCCGCCAAATGAGCCGCAATGGCGTTGATCAGGGTGGTCTTGCCGCTGCCCTCGGGTCCTTCGAAAGTGATCAACAGACCCAGGTGATCCGTGCGTCCGAGAAGGTCTCCGGTCAAGGGTGTCACAGTTCTTCCTCCTGGTTGCCGGGCTCGGCGCCGGGCAATTTGGCCGCGACGTGCACGATTCGTTGGACGGTGGTCGCCAGGGTCGCTGCGGCCAGGAACCACAGGACCGGCACCAGGGCCCAGCGGCCGAGTAACAGGGCCAACGTCAGGATAATCACCCTTTCGGTGCGTTGCAGAAAGCCAACGGAGCAGGTCTCGCCCACACCCTCGGCCCGGGCCCGAACATAACTCGTGGTCAGGCTTCCCACCACCACGCAGGTGATCAGGACCAGGGCCACCGGGTCGGCCCCGAACGGCAGGGTCGCAAAATACCAGGTCAGGCCCGCGAAGAGAAACGCTTCGCCCAGGCGGTCGAAGCAGGAATCGAGGAAGGCTCCCCGACGGGACACCGTGCCCTGAAGCCGGGCCAGGTCTCCGTCCAACATGTCGAAACCCGAACCGACCAGGAATACGACGGCCCCGAAAAAGAGTCCGCCGCTGGCCACGATCCAGCCTGAAACCGCGGTGATCAACAATCCGAGAAGGGAAACCATCAACGGCGTCATGCCCAGCCTGTCCAGGGCCAGCACCACCGGGCGCACCCTGCCGCGGGCAGCCAGTTTGAATTCCGTGAGTCCCATCATTTTTCTCCTGTTTTTTCGGCCTTGGCGGGCCGCCTTTTCCCCAGTCCCTGTAGAACGATGACCAGCTCGCCCTTCAGGCGCCGGCCCGTCATGATTTCCAGCAGCTGTCCCGCGCTGCCCCGAAGGGTCTCCTCATGCATTTTCGAAATTTCCCTGGCCACGGCCAACTGTCGGGTCGGGGCCAGTTCTTCCAGTATTTCAAGAGTCGACCGGATCCGGTGGCACGACTCGAAGATCAGGACGGTACCCGGCTCCGTGAGGGCATTTTCCAGAAAGGTCCGACGTTGGCCTTTTTTCCGCGGCGCATAACCCAGATAAAGAAACCGATCCGGTGAAAAACCGGACAGGACCAGAGCAGTCACCGTACTCGAAGGTCCGGGAATCACCGTCCAGGGCAGGTCCTCCTCCAGCAGGGACCGCACCAGGGTGAACCCGGGATCCGAAATGCAGGGCATGCCCGCGTCGCTGACCACGGCCACCTTGTCCCCGTCCTTCAGCCGCGCCACGATGAGCGGCACCACCCTGGTCTTGTTGTGGTCATGGTAGCTGGCCATCGGGACCCGGATGTCATAACGGTCCAGCAGGCGTCTGGTGTGACGCGTATCCTCGGCAAAAACAATATCGGCGGCGGCCAGCACCGCCAGGGCCCGCAGGCTTATATCACCCAGATTCCCGATGGGCGTGGCCACGAAATGGCACTGACCGCCGGGAAAATCTACCTCGGGCACCGGAACCTGGATCAATGAGGGCCCCCGTTGGTTGAGGGTTCGCCCCTGGTGTCGGGCCGCGGATCATCCCGGTCCGGATCGACCCGGCCGGGGAAGGCGGCCACCACTGGAGCGCCTCGTTTGAAGGCCATGGCCTTCACGCGGCCAGCCACACCACTGACCAGGGTGGAAGCGAAACCCATCGTCTCCAGCTGCCTCGCACCCAGGCCCTGGTCGATCATGTGGACCAGCAGTCGGTCCACTTCCGCGTACGTGTAACCCAGTTCGTCCTCGTCGGCCTGGCCTTCCCACAGGTCCGCGCTCGGGGCCTTGGACAACACGGCTTCGGGCAATCCAAGGAGCCGGGCCAGAAGCCTGATCTCGGTCTTGTAGAGTTGCCCGAGTGGATTCAGGGCACAGGCATTGTCGCCGAACATGGTCGTGTAGCCGAGCAGGCCCTCGGTGCGGTTGCCGGTGCCCAGGACCAGTGATCCATCCCGGGCGGAGATATCGTACAGGACGATCATCCGGCAACGGGCCATCACGTTGCCGCGGCGGACCAGATCACGCGAGGGGATATCCGTCAGGAATGCTTCGGCCATCGTTGTGATCTCGATCTTTTCGGTCTTCATGCCCAGCACCTCGGCCACTGCCACCGCGTCGTCCACCGAGGCGGCCGAGCTCGTGGCGTAGGGCATCATCACGCCCAGCACCTTGTCGGCGCCCAGGGCGCGGACGGCCAGGCCGGCCGAGACGGCCGAATCGATTCCTCCGGACAATCCCAACACGACCGATTCCCTGCCTGCGGCCTGGAGAGTCGCCCGGATGAAAGCGATGCACGTGTCCGCCGCTTCGGCGGGCTCGACGACCCACTCGGGGTGATCCAGTTCCAAATTCATTGCGCGGTCATCCTCCTGGGATCCATCAAAACCGATAAATATCAACTACGCCGCCAGGCCCCGGGCAGAAACAGAACGAGTACCGTGAATATCTCCAGACGGCCGATCAGCATGAACAGCACCAGAAGCCATTTTTCCCAGTCCATGAAAAAAGAATAGTTGCTCGTCGGACCGACCAGGCCCAACCCCGGGCCGATGTTCCCCAGACTGGCCGCGGTGGCCCCCACGCTGGTCACGAGGTCCCGGCCTCCGAAAGTCAGGATCAGGACCCCCGCAACATACACCATCATGTACAGCAGGAAAAAGCCGAGAACATTGGTCAGCAGCGATGGAGAAAGGGCCCGGTTGTTGAACCACAGGGTAAACACGCCGCGAGGATGCAGCATCTTCTTGAGTTCCAGCTTGGCGTGGCGCATCAGGATGAAGACGCGCATCACCTTGATTCCGCCCCCGGTGGAACCGGC
>DAOWLV010000231.1 GCA_030643455.1 Candidatus Krumholzibacteriia bacterium
ACGATTGCCGCCAGTGCGGCCAGGCCGATGATCTGCCATCTTTGAAGATCCCTGCTCATGGCATGGTGACCTGCGCGGTTTCGAATCCCCGCCGTTTGATGACTCCGCTGAGATCCACCTTCACGATCCCGTTTTCGATCCGCACGGCATACATGTCGAGGGCCCGGTCGGCGGGCGGACTCAGCACCTCGCCGGTGATGTCGAACACCGAAGCGTGGCAGGGACAGGCAAACTGCTGGTCTTCTTCGATCCAAGGAACGGTGCAGCCCAGGTGGGTACAGGTGCGGTTGAGAGCCAGGAAGCCGCCGTCCGCCAGCCGCGCCAGATAGAAGGGTCCTTCGGGAAAAGCGGTTACCGAGCCGGGTTCGAATCGTTCAACAGGGCCGGCGGTGTAGATCGTGCCCGCGGCCACGTCACGCCGCCTCCGCTTTCGCGGGCGCAGCATGTCGAAGCCGATCCACAGGAACTGCAGGGTGACCAAAGCACCCAGCACCAGCCAGGCCTTGCGGAAAAAACTTCTCCGCGGAAGATCGGGTTCCTTCGTTTCTTTTGGCTCGATGTCGGTCACGCGATACTCCCTGTTTCTACCAAGGCCAGACAAGGGCCATCCCGGCGCCCCGGAACCAGACGCCCGTTATCGTCAAGACCGCGAACGCCACCCCAACCAGAACAAAAACCGCCTGGTCGGCGTTTTCACGTGTCGCTTTCATTTGTTTGCGAAGGATCAGGCGGAATCCAACCACTCCCAAGGCCAGGACCAGGAAGGGCAACAGCCCATGGCTCATGACCGCCGGAGCCCACGTGGTCGTCTGCAGCCACATCTCGTCGGCGACGATCAACAGCGGCGTGACGATCAGTCCCAACAACCCGGCGATTCCCGCAGTACGCCTGCCCGCCTGCGAACCAAAAAGGACCCCTGTCTGGTCGACTTCCCGCCGCCGGTACGGCCACCAGACCAGACCCGCCACCGCAACAAGGGGAATGACCAGGATTGCGAACACGGGATGGAAATGGATCTGCAGTTCCTGGAATCCCACGAAGTACCAGGGCGCCTTGGCCGGGTTGGGGCTCATGCCTGGATTGGCGGGTGTGCCCAGTTCGGGCGCGAAAAAGATTGCCAGCATCATCACGACCGCCACCAGCACCGTGCCCACGGCCAATTCCCTCAGAATGAGATCGGGCCAGCCGCGCGCGAATTCCGGCTCGGTTGCCACGGGCTCCTCTGCTTGTCGCGGCACGACCACCCCGCGCGCCTTGCGCACCCGCCAGAAATGGAACCCCATGAGCACCACCAGGGCGACAGGCACCACCGTGGTATGGAGCGTATAGAAGATGATGAGCGTGGTCGGCCCCACATCCTGCCCACCCCGGGCCGCCTCCTGCAACCAGCCGCCCACGCCGGGCACGTAACCCAGCATGCCGGTGCAGATGGTCACCGCCCAGTACGAAAGCTGATCCCAGGGCAGAAGGTAACCGGTGAAGTTGGACGCCAGCACGCAGGCCAGCAAGGTGAGGCCGATGACCCAGTTGAGCTTCCTCGGTCCATCCTTCGCCCCGGTGAAAAAGACGCGCAGCAGGTGCAGAAGCGCCACGGCGATCAGCAGGTTGGCGCTCCAGAAGTGGAGGCCGCGGATCAGGGGCCCGAACAGGGTTCCGGTCTGCAGGCCGAGGATCGAATCGTGCGCCCGATCGGGGGTCGGTTCGTAGGCCAGCATCATCAGGGCGCCGGTCAGGATCAACATGATGACCAGCACCGCCGACATGCCGCCCAGACCGAAGGTGTGGGTATAGCGCAGCGTGGCGGCCGGCAGTCGGTTGGGCCGCATGTGCAGGAAGAAATATTTACGAACGCGTGCCTGGTCCGCCATGGCGGCCTTTCGCGGAATCCCATTTTGGGGATGATTCGGATTCGCTAATCGAGCCGGAAGTGTATCACGGGTGGGTAGGGATATCTCTCCAGTTTTCCCTGTTGGATCAGGCCACTGTTAATTGGTCCTCAGGTTTTCGAACAGATCCTTCAAATCCCCAAATTCATCCTCGTAATCCCGGCGGCTGCGCTCGATCACTTCGTGGGCCTCATCACGGCCGTAGACATGGGTGATCTCAGCTTCCCGCTTGTGGGCTCCCGGCGCGTCCTTGTAAGTCAGGAAGTAATGTTTGAGGCGGTCGATCTGCGCCGGTGGACACTCGTGGATGTCGCGCATATGACCGTAGATGGCGTCGCCCCGCATGACCGCGATGATCTTGTCATCGGCTTCACCGCTGTCGATCATGCGCAGGCCGCCGATGGGCGTTACCGGCAGCAGGATGTCACCGTGGGTGATCGCCTTTTCGGTCAGCACGCAGATATCCAGGGGATCGCCATCGCCCACGATGTCTGTCCGTGACGCCTGTTTCATGCAGAACTCCGCTATCGTCTCGCCGCAATAGGTCTGGGGAATCAACCCGTAAAGTGTCGGGTAGACGTTCGAGAATTTCTGGGGCCGGTCAACCTTCAGGTGCCCCGTCGGTTTGTCCAGTTCGTATTTGACAGTATCGGAGGGCACGATCTCGATGTAGGCGTTCACGACCCTGGGCGCGTCCTCGCCGATGAAGATGCCGTGCCAGGGATGGGCGCGGAACAGGCGGTGGAAAAGATTCATATCGATATCCATGGCGACCTCCGGTATGATGATCCGGCTGGATTGTAGCATTGACCGTTTTTTATTATAAATTGTTTCCATCGGAAATTCATGGGTTTCCTGGAAATCTGATACGGGTCATTTTTGTTGGTGCTCTGGGGGGAGAATCACCATGTTCCGGATTTTTTCAGCCATTTTGATTCTTGTTTTTTTCCACGTTACCGAAATCCCGGCCCAGGATTCCCTGCCGGATTCCCTTCCGGTCGAATCGGTGCAACTGAGCAAGACGCTGGACAATGGAATGCAGGTTGTCGTCAAGTCGATGCCGGATGCGGCGCTCGTCCGGGTCGGTGTCTTCTTTGCCGCCGGCAGCGCGGTGGAACACGACAGCCTCGCTGGCTTGGCCCATCTTTCCGAGCACTTGTTGACCGAAAGCAGCCTCAATTTTCCCGATGGGGAAATGATCCGGAGACTGACCCTTTATTCCACCTATCGCAATGCCTACACCGGATCCGCCTTCATGCAATTCGATACCGAATGCCTGCCGGTATTTCTCCCGGAGGTCCTGGAACTGGAAGCTGACCGTTTCCGCGGGGTGACGACCGATTCGGTTAGCTTCGAAAGGGAAAAAGGGGTCGTTCTCGAAGAATTGGCCCTGCGTAAACGTCTGCCACCCACGCAGGAATTCCGGGAATCCGTGTTTCATGCCTGCTACTCGGGGCATCCCTTCGGCCGTGATGTGGGCGGATCTGCGGCAACGGTCCGGGAAATCAGGATGGCCGACTTCCTCGAATTCCAGGAACAGTTCATCCGGCCCGAAAAATCAGCCCTCGTGGTCAAGGGACCCCTGGATCCTGAGCAGACCATGGCCGAAATCGAACGGGTATTCGGGTCCGGCCCCCCTCGGAGTCCGGAATTCCTGGAGACCCCTCCCTATCCCCCGATCACCTCGGCCCAGATCATCGCCGATTCCCACGACCATACCGGCCTCATGGTCTGTCTGGCATTCCGCGTTTCCCTCCAGGAGGAAATGGACCAGGCCTTCGTCTCTGTCCTTCCCGGCCTCCTGGAGGAGTCCAGCCTGCATCCCCGGGTTTCGACTGTTCCCGGGGAGGCCGTGGTCATGCTGGTTGCATTGGGAAAATATTCACGCCCCTCCACGAATCTCCAGGATCACTGGGGCACCATCTATTATGAATTCGACCCGGAACAGCAAAGCCTTCGCTTCATGGGATATTTATGGGATGAGATTTACGACCTGGTTCTCGAATTCGGGGACCCGGATGTATTCGAGGAACACCTTGACCGTGCTCTCGATGATCTGGACAGAAAACGACGGAACCCTGGGCGTTCGGGCGATCTCGGCACTTCCCTGGTCAACGGCAATGAATATCTGAACAGGGATCGAATAGGGGAAATCCTGGAAGACGCGGGGCCAGAGGATTTTGCCAGGTTCATGGGGCGATGGATCAATCCCGACCAGGTCGTTGTCGGCATTAGTCACGGCCGTGATTCGGAAAGATCCGCCGCCGTCCACATGACCAAATCAACCCGAGCTTCCACCCCCATGGGAGCGGAATCCGCCCTGGAAAGCCTGACGCAGGCACAAATCGAACCTGTACTCCAGGAATACGGCAAGGCCGGGCTCATCCAGCTGGACGGTTTCGAACTGGACAACGGAATTCCCGTCTTCAACCTCCTGATCCCGGATTCGGACCATTGGACAGTGGCAGGGTTTCGAACTTTCAAGGGAATCAAGGATATGCGCCCCGGGAAAAAACCCGGCCTGGCCCAGATATTCAACCTTGTCGTCAACTACGACGACAAACAGAGGCGGGACCCGGACCGGGAGATGCCCCCGAAACCGTTGCCCCACGATTTGAAGTTCCACCTGGGGTGGAATTCTGCGGAATTTTTTGCGCAAGGCCCCGCGGAAAAGATGGACGACATCATCACCACCATCGAAGAAAGGATTTCGAGCCGGGACTTCAACAGCATCCGCTGGTATTCGGTAACCCGATGGGGTGATGACTACCTCAGGAGCATCCGTAACAGGAAGACCAACGTGGCCCGCGCCTGGCGTTGGGAGCAGATATTCGGACCGAAGCACCCTTCCATGGGCATGTGGGCTCCCGAGCCGGAATCATTCAGGAAGGTCAAATACAAGGACCTTTCCAAGCTGCACAAGGACTACGTGCAAAAAACCGGAAACCTCGAACTGTTTGTCGCCGGCGAAAAATCCGAAGACCAGGTCAAACCACTTTTGAACCGGACCTTCGGTCAGCACGACTCCTGGCGTTCCCGGGAACCCGAGGACCTGCCTGAAACAAATATCCAGGGCATCATGGGAAAAATCATTCCGGATCTGACCCGTGGGGACGTCGTACTTCATATTTCCTTCCCCCTGTGTCATCCCGAAACCGGATCACGACCGACAACCACCGTCCTGGCCCTGGAGGGCGCCCTCGATCAAATCCTGACCGAACGCTTGCGCGAACAGGAAGGTCTGACCTATGGGGTCTTAACCGGAATGTATGCAGCGGCGGGAAATCAATTGTGGGAAATTTCCGTCACCTGTCAGCCCGGACAGTCACAGATCGTATTCCCCATCATTCGCGAAGAACTGGCCAGAGTCACCGGAACCGGGTTTACCGCCGACGAAATAGCCCGGGCCCGCCTGAACTTGACGGGGCAGGCCATCCGGAATTTCAGCGACCAGGCTTCGGGGTTGGCTTATCTCCAGCGTCTGGCGGAAATCGGGAAGATCCCCCTGGAGCCGCTCGAGGAAATTTCCGCGGTGACCACGGCTGAGGTCAATGCCCTGGCCCGGTCGGCCATCGACTCCGGGAATTTCGTCTTCACGGCCACAGGTCCCCTGTTTGAAGAGGACATTGAAAAATTCGACATCCACTGAACCGGGACAATGAAATTTCACCTCACCAGGGTCAACTTCACCGCCTCTTGGCGTCCACCTGACAGAAGCCGCGCGAAATACACCCCCGACGGCTGGGCCTGCCCGGAGTCGTCCTCGCCATTGTACCACAATCAGGAACCGGCCCCTCGGAAAGGCGTCACCCCTTCGAAGTCGCCATTTAGCAAGGTGGTGGCGAAAAGTGC
>DAOWLV010000175.1 GCA_030643455.1 Candidatus Krumholzibacteriia bacterium
ATGGGTGCAGCGTCAAGTACAGCCAATGATTAACTAAAGATTCCGTAACTAACGTAAAATAAATGAAATACAGGAGGCCAGGGGGCCTCCTGAAAGCATATCAGAGAAGTATGATTTGTTAAAAGTTTACGCGATTCTGTTTAAATATTGACAACAAGAAGCCATGTTTTCATACTTTTGTAGTCATGAAAATCCGGAACCTTGAAATCTTCGAAATCCACGCGTCCTATTGCCGCGTTCTGGCCAGTCCCTTGAGGTTGGCTATCCTGGCCTGCCTGGATAAAAGGGAACTCAGCGTGGGCGAACTCGCCGAAATCGTTGGCGTTCCCCTTTCCACAGTCAGTCGCCACCTGAGCGCGTTGAAGGGAAAGCACCTCGTGGTGGCTCGCAAGGAAGGGCACAAGGTTTTCTACAGTCCGGCTGACCAGAGGATCATCGAAGCCTGCGGTCTCATCCGGAATGTCCTGATCGACGGCATGAAAAAGCGAGGCGAAATCGCCATGGAAATCAAACCCGACGATATCATCGTCGACGACTAGAGGGGCTTCTCATGGAGCGAAGGGATTTCCTCAAGAACCTGTGCATCGCCGGGGCATCGGCCGTGGGTGTGGCCGCGGCCGGCGAGGCCGAGGCCGCACGCGAAAAAAAGGAGTTCGTGTCGGTCCTCGTCGATACGACCCGCTGCATCGGTTGCCGCAACTGCGAGGTGGCCTGCGCCACCGAGAACGGCTTGCCGATTCCGGACAACAAGGATAAGACCGTCTTCGAGAATATTCGGGACATGACACCGGACCAGTGGACCGTGGTCAACCGTTTCGACACCGATGACGGGGAGATCTTCGTGAAGAAGCAGTGCATGCACTGCAACCAGGCGGCCTGTTCGACGGCCTGTCTGACCCAGGCCATGTACAAGACCGAGGACGGACCGGTCATCTGGCGGGCCTCCAAGTGCATGGGCTGCCGCTTCTGCATGGTCTCGTGTCCCTTCGTGGTGCCCAAGTTCGAATACCACAGCGCGAATCCCAAGATCCAGAAATGCATCCTTTGCTACGAGCGTCTGGAAGACGGCGGCATCCCGGCCTGCGTCGAATCGTGTCCCGTGGATGCGCTGCAGTTCGGCTCCCGACGGGAAATGGTGCGGATTGCCCAGAACCGGGTGGTCGACCACCCCGATCAGTACGAGGACCACATCTATGGCCAAAACGAGGTGGGGGGTACGGGTTGGCTTTATCTCTCGGCGGTGCCTTTCGATCAGATCGGGTTCCGGGATGACCTGAGCCACGAACCGGTTCCCGCGCTGACCCAGAATTTTCTCTACGCGGTACCGGTGGTGTTCCTGCTGTGGCCGGCCTTCCTGAACGGCATGCGCTACATCAAGACCGAAGAGGATGAAGAAGCCCAGATCGAGGAAGTCTACAACCCTGGAGATGAATCATGAGTGAATTCCAGGCTTCCGGCTCTCCGCAAATCGTGCCGATAAAGAGCGATCCGGTGGGACCCAGTTCTCCTCAGATCGGCAGCATCGGAGATTTCCTGGGTTTCCTTCTGAGTGAAATGAAACCCAAGGGCAAGCTGATCACGCCGTTCAACGTAATTTCGTCGATCATCGTGGCGGTGGGATTGGTCCTGATCGTGATCCGTTTCGTCTACGGGATCGGCTCCATCACCAATCTGGATCAGGATAATCCCTGGGGCATCTGGATCGGGTTCGATGTGGTCACGGGCGTCGCCATGGCGGGCGGGGCCTACGTCATGACTTTCATCGTCTACATCCTGGGCCGGAAGCGTTATCACGCCATCGTAAGGTCGGTTGTCCTGAACGGGTTTTTGGCCTACCTGTTCTACGCCGGCGCCCTGATGCTGGATCTGGGACGGCCCTGGAACATCATCAACCCGATCATCGGCAACAACTTCGGGGTCAGCTCGGTGCTGTTCCTGGTGGCCTGGCACTTCATGCTCTACATGGCGGCGGAACTCATTGAATTCTCCCCCGCGATTGCCGAATGGCTGGGCATGAAGAGGCTGCGAAAGATCCTCGGCGGTCTGACGATCGCTTCGGTCATCTTCGGCATCACGCTGTCGACCCTGCACCAGTCGGGGTTGGGCGCCCTGTTCCTGATGGCCGAAAGCAAGATTCACCCCCTGTGGTACACGGAGTTCATTCCGGTGCTTTTCCTGGTGTCGAGCGTGTTCGCCGGCCTGTCAATGGTGATCCTCGAAGGCTCCCTCAGCCACAAGGTCTTCGCGGCCCGGGTGAGCAAGGATCTGCATCACCGCCACGACGATATCACGATCGGGCTCGGCAAGATCTGCGCCGGGGCCATGTTCGTCTATTTCTTCCTCAAGGTACTGGTGCTGATTCATGGCCAGCAGTGGGATCTGCTGATGACCGGCTGGGGCGCCTGGTACCTGGTCGAACTCATCGGTTTCGTGCTGGTTCCCCTGGCCCTTTTCTTCCGGGCCGTCAGGGATGAGAAGGTCAAAATGGTCAAGGTGGCCGCCGCCCTGGCCCTGACCGGCATCATCCTGAACCGGATCAACATTTCGGTCATCGCCTTCAACTGGTTCGCGGAAAACCCCTACGTTCCCCACTGGGCGGAATACTGGGTCACCGCGACAATCATTTGCCTGGAAATCTGGGCCTTGCGCTGGATCGTCAACCGGATGCCGGTGCTGGGGGACCCCCCTGCCTGGGCGCGGGATCTGGATCATTAGGAAAGGTGCCGTCATGGCTGAGTACACGTTTGTCGATATCTTCGCCACCAAGGGCATCGAATACATGGTGGTGCTCCTCTACTTCGTCTTGTTCGTGGTTTTTACCAGAAACCTGGAAGCTCCCAAAAAAGGCGGCAAAAAGCCGGCCCGAAAGGATTAGTCATGCGGATTCCCAGCAACTCGGAACATGCCCAATCGCCCACCCTGTGGGCCCTCGGCCTGGTGATCGGGATCGGCCTGATGGCATGCGGGTCCCCTGCCGGGGCCTTTGATGACTACGTTCCCAACACCAGCGGGAACACGGCCTGTGCCATTTGCCACACTTGTGAGTTCCCGACCGGTAATGACCTTTGTCTCAACAAGGATTTCTGCATCAGGTCCCAGGGGGCCATGGGTCAGGGCGGCCTGCCGGGCCTGAAGATCATGGTCATGGACGAAATGGAAAAGGTCTACGATCCGGTCTATTTCAATCATGAAAAACATGCCCAGATGAGTGCGATGAGTAACGGCTGCGTGGAATGCCACCACTTCATGCCTCCTTCAGCTGGACATCCGGCCTGCAAGGAGTGCCATGTACCCGAGAGTCTGCACAGCAAGATTCAGCCGGGGCTGAAGGCCGCCTACCACCGCCAGTGCCTGGGCTGTCATACGGAATGGGATACCGAAACCCATTGCGAGTTCTGCCACCGCAAGAAGGACGGCGGAATGACCGAAGCCGAATTGGCGAAATTGCCCTTCTCTGGCCACGCCCCCCCACTGGCGGTCAAGGACCTGATCATTTTCGAGACTGATTACGACGACGGGGACAAGGTCCCGTTCCACCACAGCAATCATGTGGAGCTCTACGACCGGGACTGCAGTATCTGCCACAAGGACGAGACCTGCGCCAGTTGCCATGTCCACGGCATCGAATCCCATCCCCTGGGGTTGATCAGCGAAGTTGATCTTCACGAAACCTGCTACCAGTGCCATGACGAGGACAAAGGCTGCGAACAGTGCCACGGCCGCAATAAAAACGACCTGTTCAACCATGCCGAGGTCGGCTGGGAACTGCAGCCCTATCACAAGGTCCTGCAGTGCAACGATTGCCACCACACGCGAGGCAAGTACACCGCCAACGATCCCCGCTGCGGAACCTGTCACTTCGACGGCTGGGACGAAAAACACTTCAACCATGGCATCACCGGAGTGGTGCTCGACGAGGTCCACGCGGATTCCGACTGCCGGGACTGCCATGTGGGCGGCGTGGGGCACAAGGCCTCGTGCGAGGAATGCCACGATGATGGGCGCGTCTGGACCAGGCACGCCAGCTTCGGTCTGGGGATCGAATAGACCCGGGTCAGGTTTACAAATGAAAAAGGGGCGGCCGCCCGGCCGCCCCTTTCTTTCCCCCCCCTGCGCTACAATCTGGTCCCCGGCAACTTCTCCGGAAGCATGGATTCGTCGTGGCAATCCTCGCAGCTGGGCTGGACGCTGAAGTCCATCTCCAGGTGGCAATCGCTGCAATCCAGATCTTCGTGGTCTTCGCTCAGGACCAGACCGGTCACCTTGTGGTCGAAAGAGCCGACCTCCCAGTGGATGTGGCAAGAGGTGCACTTGTCCGACGGGGTGCGGAAATCCTGGGGGGAGCCGTGGCAGGTTTTGCAGGCCACATCGGTGTGATGGGGATCAAGCGCCCAGCCCGCGGTATGGGTATGTTCGAACATGGGCATGGGATCCTGGGTATGGCAGAATCCGCAATCCCGTTCCCCATGACAGGCGCAACAGGTGGTCAGGTGATTCAGGCTCTGGTGCTGGGCCAGACCGGCGTCGTGGCACCTTCTGCAGCTGTCGCCCCGATGGCAGTCCACGCACTTGAGTCCGAACATATTCACATGATCGTTGTGGTGGAACGTGACCAGGGCGCCCTTTTCATAGCTCGTTTCGTAGGTGTAGGTGGGAACCGCTTCGATCTTGGGGTGGGGAATACCTACGATGTCGGTGGTGTCCGCCACCGCCGATCCGATGCCCTCGTGAACCTGTTCGTGACAGAACCCACAGGCGCTCTGGTGGCTCCAGTCCCTGTGGCAATTCATGCATTGCCGGTGATAGGCTCCCTTGAGGGCCGGCTGGTTCAGGCTTACAGGGCCCTTTGTCGCGTCATGACACTCCCGGCAGGGGGGGATGACCCCCGATTGCTCCGAATAGTGATGACAGTTTTCGCAACCGCCGGCCATGTTGGACATGTCCGCGTGGAGACGGTGAGCAAAGATCACCGGGCGGTAAAGATCAGACAGCTGGTCGATGATGACGATCTCGGGCCCTTCACCCGCCTCGTGCTGGCCGTAGAAATGGCTGCTGTGGCGCGGGCAGTGGACCATGCAGGGGTCGTCAGAGGTGGGATGCTCACACTTGTGACAGCTCGCGCAGGCGGTCACCTTTTCCATCGCCGGGGCGTGCATGGGGTCTTTTGGGTGAAGGGGGTCCACGATCTGGCCTACGGTCAGGTCAGGGGCTGTAATCAGGATCAGCCCGAGAATCAGCAACTGAAAAATTGGTGACTTACGCATGTTCGACCTCCTCCTCGGCAGGCAGTACCGGGAAGATGAATACCCAGATCCGGTAGAGAAGCACGATCAGGGAAATCATCCCCACTGTCAGCATGATCTCGGTCCAGGCGGGGAAATACTGGCCTTCGGAGTAGGGTGGGATATAACCGGTGACAAAGACGTTGAACCGGTTGAGAACCACACCGAACACGACCATGGCCGCAGCCGAAAAGAGCCAGACGGGGTGCCGCCTGAGCCTGTGGCTGAGGAACAGGAAGGTCGGGATGATCACCCCCACGCCCATTTCGATCCAGAACATCAGCGCGCGGAAGTTGGCCTCGAACATGAAGCGCAAGGCGTCCCGGTTGACCAGGTCGATGACCTTGGCCGCGAAGTAGACGACCAGCAGCAGGGGGATCATGCGGGCCAGGGGGCTGAGCACATGCATCTCGATGGGACGCTTGAAGGACCGCGAGGCCAGGATCGATTCGAAGATGGCCATGGCCAGGCCCACGGCGAAGGCTGACAGCAAAAAGAGCAAAGGCAACACCGGAGTGAACCACAGGGGATGGAGCTTGCTCGGGGCGATGGCCATCAGGGTGCCCAGGGATGACTGGTGCGCGCAGGACAGGACCACGCCGGCGATGATGAAGAAGGTCATCACCCTGGCGAGGGTCTTGTCCAGGACCCGCAGGAACCCGTCCAGGAATCCGTTCATCTTGCCCAGCACACCCGGCAGGTTCACCCGGCCGATGAAGCGCTCGCAGACGATGGGCAGAAACTCGATGTACAGCACCGTCAGATAGATCATGACACACATGCCGACCTCAAACAGGGCGGAGTTGCCCTGCCACATGGAAGGCATCATCACGTGCCAGATGTTGTAGTAACGACCCAGATCAACACAGACTCCGAGACCCACGAAGGTGTAGCCGATGGCCGCCGTCAGCAGGGCCGGCCTGACCAGGACGTGGTACTTCTCATTGTTCATGACGTGGGCGATGAAAGCCATGGTGAAACCGCCGGCGGCCAGGGCGACGCCCGAGGCCACGTCGATGCCGATCCAGATACCCCACGGGTACTGGTCGTTGAAGTTGGTCATCGGTCCAAGTCCCACAAACAGGCGAGTCACCAGGGTGGCCACTCCTGCGGCGGCCAGGATCGCAATGACGATCACCCCGGGGGTGAAGAAGGGGACGGCCGAGTTGCCGGCCAACGGGAGGGCCTTATGGTGGCCCTGGGACGGGTTGACCACCGGGACGGTGCCCTCCAGGAAGGCCGCACTGTCATTTTGCATGGAGTCAGCCATTTTCGTCCTCCTTTTCCTTCCGCTTGTCGCTGGATGATTTCATCAGGATGCTCAGGATTCCGAACAGCATCAGAGGGCCGGTGAAACCCTTGAAGATTCCGTGCTGGATGGTTTCGGTGATGACTGCCGGGCTTTCGTCGGGAAGATCCGGGATGTCGATCTCCGTGGCCGGTCGGTCGGTGATCATCAGCCAGGAGGTTCCCCCGGCAATGTGTTCCCCGATGACCTCCGGGTGGTACCGGTCGGG
>DAOWLV010000127.1 GCA_030643455.1 Candidatus Krumholzibacteriia bacterium
CCGTCGTATTGACGGACGTGAGCACTGGTTGGGCATCAACTGGACCAGGCTTCAGCCTGCCTACGAGTGGCTTCATTTTTACCGGCATTTCTGGAATGCGCGACTGGACGCCCTCGTTGACTACGTCCAACTCAACATTGAAAAGGAAGGAAAAGACCAATGAACAGAACCATAGATCTGACCATCAGCAAGATGATTCCAGCCTCTGCCGAGACGGTTTTCGAGGCCTGGCTCGATCCCCGTGCCTTGGCCAAATTCGTCAAACCCATGGACGGGATGGCCGACTGCGACGTCGAGATCGACGCCACCGAAGGCGGCAGTTTCCTCATTGTCATGAAAGCCGGGGACAAGGAGATGCCCCATCGCGGGGAATACAGGACAATCCAGCGCTTCGAAAAACTCGTATTCACCTGGATCTCGGAGCACACGGGGCCCGACAGCGTCGTCACCCTCACCTTCAAGGAACGCGGTCCGCACGAGACGGAGTTGACCCTTCATCATGACGGTCTTCCCAGTGAAGAATCCCGAAACAACCATGAGGGCGGCTGGACCGCGATAATGGAGCAGTTGACAGGGTTTGTGGCGTGCCCCCCGTCCTGACAATCCGGTTTTTTCAGAAACCGGCCCTTGACGAATGACCAGTATCCCTTTGGTATGGGGGGCAGAGCCTTTTCAGGGGGATTTCAGGACCATGAACTCGTTACCCGAAAAACTCCATATCGTCCTGCTGAGTATCCACGGCTTGATCAGGGGCCACGATCTCGAACTCGGCCGTGACGCGGACACCGGCGGCCAGACCAAATACGTGGTCGAACTGGCCAGGGCGCTGGGCCGCAGTCACCGGGTGGACCGGGTGGATCTGATGACGCGTCGCGTGGTCGATCCCAAGGTGAGTGACGATTACGCCGTTCCCATCGAACCGCTCGGCCATGGTGTCCGGATCGTCAGGATCGAATGCGGAGAAGAGGGTTATCTGCCCAAGGAAGAGCTCTGGGATTACCTGGACAACTTTGCCGACAACGCCCTCGGCTTCCTGCGCTCCGAAAACGTGTTTCCCCACCTCGTTCACAGCCACTACGCGGACGCCGGTTATGTCGGGACCTACCTGGCGGGACTGCTGGGTGTCCCGCTGGTCCACACCGGCCACTCCCTGGGCCGGGTCAAACGCCGGCGCCTCCTGGCCGGAGGCCTGGGGCGTGACCAGCTTGAAAAACAATACAAGATGACCCGGCGCATTGCCGCCGAGGAAATGACCCTGAGCTGCGCCGATCTCGTGGTTACCAGTACGCAACAGGAAGTCAACCGCCAGTACGGTCTGTACGATTACTACCGCCCCGAACAGAAGCGCATCATTCCTCCCGGCGTCGATCTGGACAGGTTCTTCCCTTCCCGGGGCGACCAGAAGAAGGGCTCGATCCACCAGGAGATCTGCCGGTTCCTCGCCGACCCCGCCAAGCCGATGATCCTGGCCCTGTCCCGGCCGGACCACCGCAAGAACATCACGGCTCTGATCGCGGCTTTCGGGTGTTTTCCGGGTCTGAAGGAAATGGCGAACCTTGTCGTGGTCGCCGGTACGCGGGACGACATCCAAGAAATGGAGGCGGGATCGCGGGAGGTCATCAAGAAAATCCTGCTGGCCGTCGATCGCCATGATCTGTATGGCAAAGTGGCTTATCCCAAGCACCATCAACCCGAGGATGTGCCCATTCTCTACCGTCTGGCCGCGGATTCCGGAGGTGTATTCGTCAATCCGGCCCTGACCGAACCCTTTGGCTTGACCCTTCTGGAAGCGGCGGCCAGCGGTTTGCCCATTGTCGCGACTGATGACGGCGGGCCCACGGACATCATCGCAAACTGCGGCAACGGGGAGCTGATCGATCCTCTGGACATTGAAAGCATCGGCGGGGCCCTGAAACGGATACTGGCTGACCGTGCGCGCTGGGAGAAACTGGCAGCCAACGGATTGGAGGGCGTACGCCGCCATTATTCCTGGGAGTCCCATACGGAAACCTATCTCCATGAAATCTCACTGCTGGTTTCAGAAGCGCCCCCCGAGATCCGTCCCGAGCCCCGGACGTGGTCGGGCCGGTTCCGGGACCGGGCGATTGTCACGGATCTGGACAAGAGCCTGCTGGGCGACCCTGAAGCTCTGGAACACTTCATCGACGTTATCCGGGAAAACCGCAAACAGGCCACCTTCGGTATCGTGACCGGTCGCAGGTTGAACTCCGCCCTGCGCGTCCTGCGCCAATACGATATTCCCCGACCCGATGTGTTGATCACGAGCCTCGGCACGGATATCTACTACGCTCCCAACCTGACACAGGACACTCACTGGAGGGAACACATTGATCAGGCCTGGAATCCCCGGGCCGTCAAGCGGCTGTTGGCGGACCTGCCGGGCCTGAAGCGGCAACCGTTGAAGGAGCAGGGTGAATTCAAGATCAGTTATTTCTACGACCCCGGTCAGGCGCCCTCCCCCGAGGAAATCACGAGTCTGTTGCTGAAGGGCGATCAGACGGTCAACATTTTCGTGTCCTTCGGCCAGTTCCTGGACATCGTGCCGGTGCGTGCTTCGAAAGGGGCGGCCCTGCGCTGGTTCGCCGCCCAGCGGGATGTCCCGCTGGAGTGCATCCTGGCCGTCGGGGGGTCCGGAGCCGACGAGGACATGATGAGGGGCAACACCCTGGCCGCGGTCGTGGCCAACCGCCATGACGAGGAGCTTTCCGACCTGACCGAAATCGACCGCATCTATTTTGCCGATAAAGCCCATGCGGCAGGTATTCTCCAAGCCATGAGCCATTACGACTTTTTCGGCTCCTGCCGGGTCCCGGAGTCATGAGTCGCCTCCTGCTGTGCACCGACCTGGACCGCACGCTGTTGCCCAACGGGCCGGCGCCCGAGTCCGCAGGCGCCCGGCGCGCTTTTGCCCGCCTTGTCGCCCACCCGCAGGTCAGGTTGGTCTACGTGACCGGCCGTCATCCGGCCCTGGTCGACGAGGCGATCGCCACCTGGCGGGTGCCGGTTCCGGACCTGTTGATCGCGGACGTGGGCGCGACCATCGTCTCGGGTGCGGCTGGCCGTTGGAAAAGATGGACCCGGTGGGATGAAACCCTCGCAGGTGATTGGGCGGGCCATTCCCCGGGTGACCTGCGGGATCTGTTGACCGGGATCTCCGGCCTTACGCCTCAGGATCCGTCCCGTCAGGCCACCTTCAAGCTGAGCTATTTCACTCCTGTGGAAACCGCAGGATCCGTCGTCGCACAGGCGGTGCGGGATCGTCTGCGGGCCGCGGGTATCGGGGCCAACGTGATCTGGAGCATGGATGAAACCGCCAAGACCGGTTTGCTTGACGTTCTGCCGGCGGCGGCGACCAAACGGTTAGCTCTCGAATTCGTCCTGGAGGATTGGGATTACGAACCCGGGGAGGTCCTGTTCGCCGGGGACAGTGGCAACGATCTGGATGTCCTGGTCAGCCCCATCCCGGCGGTGCTCGTCGCCAACGCCGACCCATCGGTGAGGACCGAAGCGAGGGAACGGACCGGGAGCGCCGAGAGCGCGTCTGGCCTGTACCTGGCCCGTGGCGGCGCCCTGGGTATGAACGGCAACTATGCCGCGGGAATCCTGGAAGGCGTGCTTCACTATTATCCGGAATGGTCTGGACTGTTGGAGGAGGAAACATGACTGACACGACGGCGGGGCCGCCGGTCATCTTTGGTGAAGTCCTTTTCGACAGCTTCCCGGACGGGGAGGTCGTTCTGGGCGGCGCCCCCTTCAACGTGGCCTGGAACCTGCAGGCCCTGGGACTGCCCCCGGTCCTGATTTCGCGTGTGGGTGAGGACGAACTCGGAGAACGGATCCTGGCAGCGATGGCGGACTGGGGCCTGGATCGGGCGGGCATACAGCGGGACCCGCGGCATGCGACCGGGACCGTCGCAGTCACGGTCCGGGACGGGGAACCGGACTTCGAGATCGCCGCCGACCGGGCCTACGATTACATCTCTCTGGAGGAATTGCCTCACGCGGCGTCCGGAGGGTTGTTGTACCACGGCAGTCTCGCTCTGCGTACGGAACCTTCACCTTCGGCCCTGGACGGCCTGCGTGAGGTTACGGGTGGCCCGGTCCTGATGGACGTCAACCTCCGTGATCCCTGGTGGAACCGGGTCCTCATCGCCGGGTTGATGGATGAAGCGACGTGGGTCAAGTTGAACGAGAGCGAACTGGCGGCCCTGGTCCCGGCCGAGCCCGATTTGAAACGGCGGGCTGACCGATTGCTGGAACAGGGCGGCATGGAGGGACTGGTCGTGACCCGGGGCGCGGCGGGATCCCTTGTCCGTGGCCCCGATGGCCTGGTCCTCGAGCCGGAGCCGGTGGCGGCCCCGAAAGTCGTCGATACCGTCGGGGCGGGTGATGCGTTCAGCAGTGTGGTCATTCTCGGACTGGTGCGGGATTGGCCCTGGCCCCTTATCCTGACACGAGCCCAGGCCTTTGCCGCGGCCGTGGTCGGCCTGCGTGGCGCAACCACGCGCAACCGGTCTTTCTACGAACACTTTCTCGACAACTGGGAGCATTCATGAACCTGAGCGACGAATTCATCACGGAAATTGTGGATTTTCTCGAGAGGGAACCTCGAACCTCCCGCATGGTGCAGCACTACCTGCAGAAGTTGGGCCGTCCATTCCTGATGCGGAGCGACCTGCAGGAAACCTTCGCCGCCGTTTGCGCCGATACGGCCAGTTGCAATCTGGCGGACTCTCCCCTGGAACGCGTGTTCAGCTGGGCCCAGGAGGCTGCACTGGACCAATCGACCCTGTGTGTCGCCTTGCGGACCAGCGTGGCGCGGTGGTCTTACCTGCTGATCCGGGCCACTCCGCTCGAGGTCATCGAGATCACGACCGTCGAGTACCTGGCCTTCAAGGAGCGTCTGATCAATGGTGGGCAACAAGATGACGAATGGGCTCTCGAATTGGACCTGGCTCCCTTTTCCCGGGAATTCACCAAGATGCAGGAAGCGCGGTCCATCGGCCGCGGGGTAGAATTCATGAACCGGAGCCTGTCGAGCACCCTTTTCGACAGGCGGGGCAAAAACCTGGCCAGGCTGTTCGAGTTCCTCCAGGTTCACCGCTACGGTGAACAGCAGCTCATGCTCTGTACTGGCATCGGTGATGTGGAGGCTCTGCGCACGGCGCTGCGCGCAGCGAATGATCTCCTGGCCAAGCTGCCGCCCGAAACGCCCTGGGTCGAGATCAGCCGGGATCTTCACGGACTGGGTTTCGAACAGGGTTGGGGTGGTGACGCGGCGCGGGTGCGCGACACCATGCAACTGCTGCAGGATGTTCTCGAAGCGCCTTCACCGGACGGTCTCGAGCGGTTCCTGGCGCGGATCCCCATGCTGTTTTCCATGTGTATCTTGTCGCCGCACGGTTGGTTCGGGCAGGACGGGGTGCTGGGCCGGCCGGACACCGGCGGCCAGGTGGTTTACATTCTCGACCAGGTGCGGGCGCTGGAACAGGAGATGTGCAGCCGCCTGGCGAAACAGGGGCTCGACATCGCTCCCAGGATCCTGGTGGTCACCCGCCTGATTCCCGACGCGGAGGGCACGACCTGCGACCAGAGGATCGAACCCATTGCCGGCACCGAGCACGCCCGGATCCTCCGGTGCCATTCCGGGAGCCCGGCGGCGAGATAGTGTCCCAATGGATCTCGCGTTTCGAAATCTGGCCCTACCTGGAACAGTTCACCCTGGAAGTGGAACGGGAAGTTCTCGCGGAACTCCAGGGGCGACCCGACCTCATCGTCGGCAATTATTCGGACGGAAACCTGGTTGCGTCCCTGCTGTCTTCGCGCCTGGGGGTGACCCAGTGCAACATCGCCCACGCGCTCGAAAAGACGAAATACCTCCTGTCGGATCTCTACTGGCGGGAGAATGAAAAGCAGTACCACTTTTCCTGCCAGTTCACCGCCGATCTGATCGCCATGAACACGGCCGACTTCATCATCACCTCGACCTATCAGGAAATCGCCGGTACGGTCGACACGGTCGGTCAGTACGAAGCCCACATGGCGTTCACCATGCCGGGGCTGTACCGGGTGGTGCACGGGATCGACGTTTTCGACCCCAAGTTCAACATCGTGTCCCCGGGCGTGGACCCCCTGGTGTATTTCCCGCCCAGCAACGAGGAACGCCGCCTCAAGCACCTGTTGCCCGGAATAAAGGACCAGGTGTTCGGTGGGTCGGAAAGCGGCCTGAGCCGCGGCGGTCTGACCCTACCCGACCGGCCGCTCCTGTTTACCATGGCACGGATGGACAGGGTCAAGAACCTGACCGGCCTGGTGGACTGGTTCGGCAGGAGTCAGGAACTACGGGACACCACCAACCTCCTGGTGGTCGGCGGCTACATGGACACCGACCGTTCCTCCGATGATGACGAAAAACAGGAAATCGAGAAGATGCACGGGCTGCTGGATGAACACGAACTCGACGGGGAGGTCCGTTGGCTCGAAGGACAGGTGGACCGTGAACGGAACGGTGAGATCTACCGTTTCGTGGCCGACTGCCGGGGTGCCTTTGTACAGCCCGCACTGTTCGAGGCCTTCGGGTTGACGATCATCGAGGCCATGAGCACCGGTCTGCCCGTATTCGCCACCTGCTTCGGCGGCCCCCTGGAAATCATCGAGGACGGAGTGTCCGGGTTCCACATCGACCCCAACCACGGGGATGCCGCCGTCGGGCGGATGGCTGAATTCTTCGCCCAGTGCAAGGAAGATCCGACCGCCTGGGACAGGATTTCCACCGGGGCTTTGGAACGGGTGGCCGAGCGTTACACCTGGACCCGATACGCCGAGCGTCTGATGACGCTGGCCAAGGTCTACGGCTTCTGGCGCCACGTCACCAACCTCGAGAGGGCCGAGACCCAAAGGTACCTTCAGATGTTTTACAACCTGCAGTTCCGTCCCCTGGCGCAGGGGTTGCGGAAAGATTGAACGGTAAGGACCGGGGAACGATCAAGGCGAATTACAGGTCGATTTAATTGGCTGGGTCCCTGAATCATATTAATCCAGAATCTGCTCCAGCAAAGGCATGGATCCGGGCAGCCAGCGGTCTGCCGCCTTCATGTCTTCCCCCAGCTCACCCAGCTCACCCAGCATCTCCCGCAAAACAGCTTGACCGGCGGGGATGTGATCCAGGAAGGAGTGCTTGCCCTTGACGTGCCCCAGGAATCCGTAGGCACCCAGGGCCTGCATGACACGCTGCAGCCCCGCAGCCAGGGACATGGCCCGGATATCCTCGGTACTGAAAGTGCCGGCCGAAGCGGCAGCAAACCGGTCCATTAGTTCGGCGCGTAATCCCGCCTTGAGTGCAACGTAAGGATCCAGCAGCAGCGACATCAGATCGTAGGTCAACGGACCCAGCCGCATGCCCTGGAAATCGACCAGGCGGATCCGATCATCCTGAAGATGGATGTTCTGGGACTGGAAATCGCGATGAATCAAAACCTGCGGCTGGGCCGCCACCGTCTTGGCCAGGGCATGGAATTCCTCGTCGAGTTCCTGCAGGTTTACCGACACCAGGCCCAGGTGGCCCACCAGGAACTGCTCCCTGAAATAATTCGTCTCCCAAAGAAGGGAATCATAATCCAGGCAGCGGTCAACCGCGGAAGGACACTGTGACTGGGCAGCTTCAGTGGCGGATTGCAGCTGAAGCAAATGGTCCACCGTCCGCCGGTACGCATCGGCGACCCGCTCGGAATCAGGGCCTTCGCCTTGAACCAGGGAAAGAAGGCTGTCCGGTCCCAGATCCTCCATCAGGACCGCATGGTCCGCCTCGGCAACGGACAACAGGACGGGCCCGCCCAGGTTCCGGCTGGCAAGAAACCCCGCGATCTCCGTGAACCGCTCAAACTCCTCGTCCTCTGGCGGGCTGATCATGGCCACGGCCGACCAATCCCCCAC
>DAOWLV010000060.1 GCA_030643455.1 Candidatus Krumholzibacteriia bacterium
GGGGCTGCCGGATCATTCTGGATGGGAAACGGCTGACCCATCTGGATTACCGGGCGACTCATGGCCTGCTCATCTGGAATCGCAAGCTGCGCGACCACCATCATCAGTTGTTGCTCCACGGTTGGAACGATTATCTCAAGTCGATCCTGGTCATGGAAGACTGGGACCGTGAACTGGGCGCTACGCCCACTGGACCCTCGAGGTGGAGCCTGCTTCACGGGGCGCCCGCCGACAGGGCGCCATGACCGATGTTCCGCATGTCCCGGTTCTCAAGGAGGAGACCCTCGGCTTTCTTCAGCCGGGGAAGGGAAAGCGGATCATCGACGGCACCTTCGGCTTCGGGGGACATAGTCTGGCCATGCTTGAGACCGGGGCCGATGTCCTGGGGCTGGACTTGGACGCAGTGGCGGTCGAAACCTGCAGACGGATCTCGAGCGACCGCCACCGTCTGAAATGCATGCCGATCTCGTTCCGGCACCTTGACCGGGCCATGGCAGCTGTCGGATGGGACAAGGTGGACGGGGTTCTGCTCGATCTCGGTGTCAGTTCGTTCCAGCTCGATGATCCGGCCAAGGGTTTCAGCTACCGGATGGACGGCCCTTTGGACCTTCGCTTCGACCAGGAGGCCGGCCGGACGGCCGCGGAACTCCTGGCCAACAGCTCGGAAGGGGAAATTGCCGACCTGATCTGGAAATGGGGAGAGGAAAGGGCGAGCCGACGCATCGCCAGAGCCCTGGTCCGGGCTCGCACCGAGGCGCCGGTCGATACGACGGGACGGTTGCGCACGGTGATAGAAGAAGTCCTGCCCCGGGGCATGAAACCCCAGCCCGTCCTCAGCCGGGTATTCCAGGCGTTGCGAGTCGCCGTCAACGAGGAACTCGACGCACTTTCCGAAGTCCTGGCCATGCTGCCGGGACTTTTGCGTCCCGGGGGGGTGTTCGTGGTGATCGCCTATCACTCCCTGGAGGACAGGATGGTCAAACAGTTCATCGCCCGGGAAAAGCGTGATTGTCTCTGCCCGCCGGACCTGCCGGTTTGTGTGTGCGGCCACCGGCGGGTTCTCAAGGCGCTGACCCGCAAGCCGGTCACCGCTTCAGCCCAGGAAGAGGAAATGAACATCAGGGCCCGCAGTGCCCGGCTTAGGGCCGCGGCCATTCTCTAGGATCAGGAAAGTGGGAAGGCGCGGGTCGGAACCCGGGCCGGAAAAGAGATGCCAAATTGAAGATTCCCGACATCAGCCTCAAGTGTCCCACCGGTCCGCAAACCCGGCGCTGCACCTGGGCCATGGCCCAGCGGCGGGGGCTGCTCAGGGGCAAGGTCACCCAGGGTATCATCAGTACACTGGGTCTGGGTCTGCTGCTGGCTGGATCCATATTCATTTCCAACCAGACCACGGGTCTGCGGACAAACATCGCCGCCCTGGATGCCCGGCGTGAATTCCTGGAGGCGGGATCCGGAGAACTGTTGACCCGGTGGAACGCCGCCACCACCGCCAAGGTCATCACCCGCCGGGCGAAGGTGGAAATCGGTCTCCAGGAGCAGGGTGATCCGGGACTGGTGCTCGTCTGCAGTGACCGCGATGGCGCCGATGGTGCAACCGGAGGGTGGCGCAGGTTCTTGAGCCGGTTCGGCGGCGGTGACGCTGCCCTGGCGGCAGGCGACAAGGTGGGTCTTGTGGTCGGGTCCATGATTTCCCTGACTCCGCGTAACGCCCAGGCTGCCGAAGCTCCGGTCCAAAGGCAGCCGTGAGCAGCCGCGGTCAGGAGGCCAGGCGATTCCGGACCCTGAGGATCCTGATGCTGGTCGCAGGAATGGTGCTGGCCGGCCGCCTCGTTCATATCCAGGTTTTTAAACACGAATATTACCGGGCCAAGGCGCAGAAGCAGTGGGAGCGTTCGATTTCCATCAAGGCGGAGCGGGGAAATCTGTACGACAACCATGGTCAGCCCTTGGCCCTCTCTGTCACCACCTGGCGGATCGGGGTCTCGGGATCCCTCATCACCGATGCGAATGCCCTGGCCGTTCTGCTGGCCGATGTCCTGGAGGGTGACCGGGCCCGCATCAGGAAAAAAATCGCCAGGACGGGAGAATCCCACAAGGTACTGGCTTCCGGGGTGGTGCTGACCTCCGAGCAGAAGTCCAGGCTTGAAGCTGATGGACAACTGGCCATCACCCTGGAACCCCAGCATGCCCGGCTGTACCCGACCGATGGCGTGGGGGCTTCCCTCATCGGTTTCCACAAGCACGACAACGAACAGACCGTGGCCACCGGCCTGGAGCACAGCCTGGATCGATACCTCGCCGGTCGGAAGGGAACGGCGAGTGAAATCCGCACGGCGGATCCCCACAAGAAGATGGGCTGCGTGGAGATCGAAAAGGCGGTCCATGGCCAGAGCCTCGTGCTTTCGCTGGACACCAAGCTTCAGACAATCTGCGAGGAGGAACTGTCCCGAAGTGTCACTGAATGCGGTGCGACCGGTGGTTCGGTGCTGATTCTGGATCCGGGCACGGGGGATATCCTGGCTGCAGCCAGCTGGCCGCTGCTGAAAACAAGGGGCGGCAAGCACAGGGACCCGAGCCTCTGGATCAACCGAAATTTCACCTGCCAGTTCGAACCCGGTTCAGTTTTCAAGATATTTTCGACTGCCTCACTGTTGCGCAACAGCGCCATCGACACGGCCACCGTGTTCAATTGCGACAACGGTCGAAACGGAAAAATATTCGTACGCAATGACCGCAACCATGATTACGGGAATCTGTCGCTGATGCAGGCGTTTACCAAGTCGAGCAACGTCTACTGGGGTCAGGCAGTGAGCAATCTGCGAAAGAGCGAGCTGTACCGCGACCTGACGAACTTCGGTTTCGGTCAGGCCACATCCTTGCCTTACGACGGGCAACCGGCGGGAATCCTTCACGCTGTCAGCAGCTGGTCGGGCCGGTCCATGCAGACAATCGCCATCGGTCAGGAAGTGGCCGTCACCGCCCTGCAGTTGGGTCTTGCGGTGTGCAGCGTGGCCAACGGCGGCATTCTCTACGCCCCACGTCTGATCAAGGAAATCCGGGACAACAAGGGCCAGGTCATCGAAAAGCTGGAACCGGTGCGACTTCGCCGGGTCATGGCCCCTCCGCTGGCCGCCCTGTTGCGTGAAGCCATGGGACGGGTCGTGCTCGAAGGAACGGGTCAGGGTGCGGGAATGGATTGGATCACCACCGGAGGAAAAACCGGTACGGCCCAGAAATGCGTGGACGGTAGGGGATACACTACGGGGGCCTACATCGCCAGTTTCGCGGGCATGGTGCCCCTGGACAATCCCCGGCTTGTCATTCTCACCGTCCTTGACGAGCCCCAATATCGATATCACTACGCGGCACAGAGTGCTGTCCCGCTGTTTGCATCCATCGTCAAGGGGATCCGGCGTTCCACCCCATGGCTGACCGATGTGCCCGGGGGTCGCACCACAATCATCAAACCTCTGGACAAGCTGGAGATTGTTTCCGTTCCGGACGTGTTGCACCTGTCGGTGACCAAGGCGACCCAGCGACTTGCCGCCGCCGGATTCCAGACGGCCGGAGCGGAAAAGGACGGCGTGATCATCCAGCAGATCCCTGCGCCCGGCACCAAGTGTCAGCCCGGCCAGAAAGTGGCCCTGGCGGTGGCCGATCCCCGGGGAATCAGGGGTGCGGGTTCGTCTCTTTGTCCTGACTTCATCGGCATGAGCAATCGCCAGGTAAACAGCCTGGCTGCCCGTCTGGGTGTTCAAGTGATCATCCAGGGCGTCGGTTATGCGGTTCGTCAAAGCCAGCCACCGGGCAGGACCATCGGGGGTAACCCCATCACCATCAAGATGGAAAAATCATGGCGCTGACCCTCGGCAGGCTCTGCTCCGGCCTGCCCGGTCTTGAACTGAGCGGAGATCCGGAAACAATAATATCGATGATCACCGCGGACTCGCGCCTGGCCGGTCCGGACGTCCTGTTCGTGGCTGTTCCGGGGACGGACCGGGACGGGCATGCCTATGTCGCGGATGTCATGGCCAGCGGGTGTTGCGCCCTGGCCCTTCAAAAGGACCGGGCGGATATGGCCGCTCTGGTACCCCCGGATTTCGACGGCGCCGTGGTCCTGGCGGATCGTACCCGTGCCCTGCCGGCGTTGTTCGGCCGACGCCTCAATGCAGATCCCGACCGGGACCTTTGGACTGCCGCGGTGACCGGGACCAACGGGAAGACCACGGTGTCCTACCTGATGCGGGAAATGTTGAACGAAATGCACGGACCCTGCGGACTGCTGGGCACGATTTTCTACGATGACGGCCGGGCCCGTGAGCCCGCGTCCCTGACCACGCCGCCGGGAGACGTGTTCTACGATTGGCTCGGCCGCATGGTGACCAATGGTTGCCGGAGCGTGGCCATGGAACTTTCTTCACACGGCCTGGACCAGGAGCGAACCGCGGGGCTGGGCCTGGATGTGGCGGTCATGACCAACCTGGGTCGCGATCATCTGGATTACCACCAGGACCCTGGGGCCTACCTGGCGGCCAAGGCCCGTATCCTGGAGTTCCTGCGGACCGGAAACGGTTCCGGGGGCAGAGGCGCACCGGGCGTGGTCGTCCTCAACCAGGACGATCCCCAACTGGTGGGCCTGAAAATTGCCGGGCGCGAATCGGTACGGTTTTCCGCCCGGATCCCGACGGGGGATCGGCATGCGGATCTGCAGGTCTTGAAAGTCGATCTGGAACTGGAAGGTACCCGCCTGGTGTTGGATTGGCGGGGACTCGCATTGACCATCGACAGTCCCCTGGTGGGCCGGTTCAACGTGGAAAATCTCACGGCGGCCCTGGCCGCGGGGTTGGCCCTGGGCCTGGATCCTGTCCATTGCGCCGAGGCTCTGGGCGGGGTGCCTCAGGTGCCTGGTCGGCTGGAAAGATTCGTCCTGCCGAACGGCGGCCTGGCCGTGGTGGATTACGCCCACACCCACGATGCCCTGGCCGCGGTATTGAGGGCCTGCGATGAACTGAATGACCGGCGGTTGCTGGTGGTATTCGGATGCGGTGGGGACCGGGACAGGGGCAAGCGACCTCTCATGGGCCAGGTGGCGGCCAGGGAAAGTGATCAAGCCTGGATCACCTCGGACAATCCCCGCAGCGAGGAGCCAGGAGGTATCTGCCGTGACATCATGGCCGGTTTCGACGAGGTCACCGATCCCCGGGCCACGGGCAGGGAACTGATCATCGATCGTCGCGAAGCCATCGAAGCGGCCCTCATCGAAGCGGGACCTGGGGACATCGTCGTGGTTGCGGGAAAGGGACACGAAGACTACCAGTTGATCGGCGGACGGGTCATCGATCTGGACGACCGGGTCATCATCACCGATTGGATCGAACGGAACAGGGCTCATGGGTAAGGAACGGTACAGCGCCGAACAGGCCGCCCTGGATCTTGACTCGGCAGGGTTGTTGGACGGAGTCGTGGTTCCCGGCGAGGGCAAACCGCAATTTCGCTCTCCAGGTGATCTGGAATCCCCGCCGGCAGGAGGATTTGCCGGCGCCGGGTTGGATTCCCGGACCCTGTCTTCCGGCCAGCTCTTCGTAGCCCTCAAAGGGGAAAAATTCGATGCCCGGGACTTCATTCCGACCGTACTGGGGTCTGGACACTGGATCCTTGCCGATCACTCCGGCAGGGATCCGAAAGGTGACCTGCCCATCACCGGGGAAATGCCGTCCGGCACGGGAATCCTGCTCACCAGTGATCCGAACGCGGCCTTGGCCTGCCTGGCGGCCGCCTGGCGAAGCCGCCTCGACCTGTGTGTCGCCGGGGTGACCGGGACCAATGGCAAGACAACGACCAAGGATCTGCTGGCGGCGATGCTTCGTGGGGTCGGTCCGACCTGGGCCACGGCCGGGAACTACAACAACCGTCTGGGATTGCCCTTGACCCTGCTGGGCCTGACCGCCGAACACAGGTACGCGGTGATCGAGATGGGCGCCTCGGCCGTGGGAGACATCGCCAGGTTGGCCCCTGTGGCCGCCCCGCAAACCGGGGTAATCACCAATGCCGCGCCGGCCCATCTGGCCGAATTCGGTTCACTGGAAGACATCATCCAGGGCAAAGGGGAACTCCTGGATGCCCTGCCGGCCGCCGGCTCGGCGGTACTCAATGCCGACAGCCCGGGATTCGAAACCTGGCGGGACCGCGCCCCCTGCAAGGTCGTTTCCTTTGGGCGAACAAAGGCAGACCACGTCTGGGGATGGCGTTCCGGTCAAAGGAATGGCCGGCCGGAAATCGAAATGGACGGCCAGTTCTGGTCGGTGCCCCTGCCCGGAGAACACAATGGAGCCAACCTGGCTGCGGCCCTGCTGGCTGCCCGCTCCTTCGGTCTGGCGGATGATTTGATCCGGGTCGGTCTGGCGGGGTTCACCGGATCCCCCCACCGCGGAATTCTTCTGGAAATCGGCGGCCGGATTGTCCTGGATGACAGCTACAACGCCAACCCCGTCAGCATGGAGGCCGCCGCCCGGGCCCTGGGACGTTTGCCTGCCACCGGACGCACGGTGGCGGTGCTGGGAGCCATGGCGGAACTTGGACCCGACAGCGTGAAAATTCACGAGCAGACGGGACGGGACCTGGCTGCCGGCCAGGTGGACCTGTTGATCGCCGTCGGAAAAAATGCCCATCCGCTCAGTGTAGGCTTTGACGCGGGAGGAGGAGTCAGTCATTATTGCGCAGACTTGGATGAGGCCGCCCGTCTGGCGGCTCTCAACACCCGGGCGGGAGACCGACTGCTGATCAAGGGATCGCGCAGCTCGGCCATGGAGGATATTCTCCCGCTGCTGGCAAAGGCATTCCGGAAGAACTGAAGGCAGGGAGGCCATGCTCTATCATTTTCTGTATCCGCTGAGCGAATACTGGTCCGTTTTCAATGTATTCAAGTACATCACTTTCCGTTCATCCTACGCCACGGTGACCGCGTTACTGATCTGTTTCATATTCGGCAACTGGGTGATCGGGAAGCTGGAGGCCCTCCAGATCGGCGAGACGATCGATACCGACGGGCCTGAACATCATCAGAAAAAAGCCGGCACCCCGACCATGGGCGGGGTTCTGGTACTGGCCGCCATCGTCATCCCGACGCTGCTGTGGGCGGACCTGACCAACCGTTACGTGCAACTGGCCTTGATGGGTACGGTGTGGATGGGAGCGATCGGGTTCGTGGACGATTACCTGAAGGTCATCAAGAAAAGGCCCAAGGGAATGATCGGCCGCTTCAAGCTGGTCGGCCAGGTCAGTTACGGATTGATCCTGGGCTTGGTCATCGTGTTCGGTTCGTCGGGCGGATCGGTGGTGACCAGCACGAGCGTTCCGTTCTTCAAGGACGTCCTGATCAACTGGAGCTGGTTGTACATCCCGCTGGTCATCCTGGTGGTGACCGGGGCCAGCAACGCGGTGAACCTGGCCGACGGTCTGGACGGTCTGGCCATCGGGCTGAGCTCCCTGGCCTTTGCAGGATTCGCGGTGATTGCCTACCTCAGCGGCCACAGCGTGTTCGCCGAATACCTGAACCTGTTGTATCTGCCCGAGGCCGGCGAACTGACGGTCTATTGTGCGGCGGTGGTAGGGGCCGGCATCGGATTTTTATGGTTCAATGCGCATCCGGCGCGAATTTTCATGGGTGACACCGGTAGTCTGGCTCTCGGCGGAGCCCTGGGCACCGTGGCCATCCTGGTCAAGAAGGAATTCCTGCTCGTGGTGATCGGCGGAATATTCGTGGCCGAAGCCCTTTCGGTGATGGCGCAGGTCACCTGGTTCCGTCGTACCGGCGGCAAACGGCTGTTCCGGATGGCGCCCCTGCATCACCATTTCGAATTGACCGGGTGGTCCGAAACCCAGGTCGTGGTCCGGTTCTGGATCATCGGCATCCTGCTGCTTCTGCTGGGAATGTCGTCCCTCAAACTCCAGTAGGGAACGGGTGATGGGGACCTATGGTGACAAATTGTGCTGGGTGGTGGGACTGGCCCGCAGTGGTTGCGCGGCAGGCCTGCTGCTGCACCGTCACGGGGCCCGGGTCATGGGAGTCGACGACGCCGACGAGGCCGCCATACGTCTCCGCTGGGGAAACGAGGGCATCGGGAACCAGGCCGCAAGTGCCTTTGACGAACTCGTGACCGGCGGTGACCGGCCCAGCGCGCTGCCCGACCTGGTGGTCGTCAGTCCAGGCGTTCCCCTGGATCATCCTGTTCTGGCCGACCTGCCCGGTTCGGTCCCGGTCATCGGTGAACTCGAACTCGGAGCCCGATTCTGCCGGGCGGACATGGCGGCCATCACAGGCACCAACGGCAAGACCACCACCACGGAGATGGTGGCCCATCTGGGGCGGAAGGCCGGACGGAGGGCCGAGGCCCTGGGCAATGTAGGACGGCCCCTGAGCCTGGTGGCTGAGGAACTGGAGCCCGGCGACCTGGCGATCCTGGAGGTATCCAGCTTCCAGCTGGAATCCGTGCGGGAATTCCGGCCCCGTGTCGGGGCCGTGCTGAACCTGGCTCCGGATCACCTGGATCGTTACGCGGATCTGGCCGCCTACTACGCAGCCAAGAGGATCCTGGCGGATATCGTTCCGGCCGATGGCGCCTTCGTGACCTGGACCGAATGCCCCGAGGCCCTCGGGTGGACGACGAAGGGGCGCAGGATTTTGTTTGGCCGGGCAGGTGGTGGTGCGGATGTCTTCTTTCGGGATGGCGCCATCTGGATGTCCGGTGGCCATGAAAAGCAACCGCTGCTGGAAACCGCGCAGCTGGCTCTCCAGTCGCCGCCCAATCTCTTGAACGCGCTGGCCGCCACGGCGATCGGTCTGGCCCTGGACCTGGATCCGGGGGCCCTGGCCGCGGGGTTGCAGGATTTTCCCGGATTGCCCCACCGCCACCAGCTGGTGGCCCGGCGGGGCCTGGTGGCCTTCATCAACGACACCAAGGCCACCAATGTCCATGCTGTCTGCGCGGGGCTGGCGGGGTTTCCGGATCCCGTGGTCCTCATCGCCGGCGGGAGCGGCAAGGGCGAGGACTACACACCCCTGGCCGGGGTGATGGATCAGGTTCGTCACGTGGTGTTGATCGGTCAGGAGGGGCCGGCGATCGGCCGGGCCCTGGCGGGCGTGGTGGCCACCAGTGAAGCGGGCTCCATGGATGAGGCGGTCTCTTGTGCCGCCGATCTGGCCGCCCGCCTGTCGGCCGATCTCGGCCAGCGCGAAACGGTGGTTCTGCTCAGCCCGGCCTGCGCCAGTTTCGACATGTTCGCGAATTACGGCCAGCGCGGCGAGGCTTTCGCCATCGCCGCGGTCAAGGCGGGGGCCGACCCTGTGGATTGATGTGCGACCGGGCGGAGTAGCCAGGATGATGGTCACCACTTTGACCAGGGAGGGTCGAGGATGAACAGAAGGTTGAGAGGATTCACCGGAAGTCTCGAGCGCTCGGATGGCTTGTTGCTTGGCTCGGTGGGTGTGCTTCTGTTCC
The DNA here is from genome assembly GCA_030643455.1 of Candidatus Krumholzibacteriia bacterium. GTDB lineage: Bacteria > Krumholzibacteriota > Krumholzibacteriia > LZORAL124-64-63 > LZORAL124-64-63 > JAGLCY01. The sequence continues at coordinate 9,501 of DAOWLV010000060.1, forward strand.
TGGGGATCTTCGTGGTCTACGTGGCCGGAAGTTACAACCGGGCGGCCACGACCTCGCCGTTGGGTCAACACTTCATCATCGTCAAACACCTTTTCATGATCGGTATCGGATCGGTGCTGATGATCGGGCTGATGAATCTCGACTACCGCTGGTTCCGCCACCGCTGGCTCAACTGGGGAGGACTGTTTCTGACCTATGGCCTCGTGGCCTGGACCCTGCTCATTGTTCGCCATGACGCAGCCGGGGAAGAGATCATCAATCGCTGGGTGACCGTCGGGGGTTTTTCGTTTCAGCCGGTGGAAATGGCCAAGTTGGCGATGATCTTCTTCCTGGCCGAGCGGCTTACCAACCCGCGGTCCGAACGCCGGCTGAATCTTCGGCAACTGGGCGTGGCCCTGGCCATTGGCCCGTTGCCCCTGTTGGTCCTCCTGATCCTGCAGCCCAATTTCGGCAATGCCATGGTTATATCTGGTGTGACCCTGGTACTGCTCTATGTGGCTGGCGTATCGGAAAAGTGGCTGGCCCGGGTCGTGGTCGCACTTCCTTTCATCGGTGGGCTGAGCTACCTCTTCATTCCCAAGGTCCACAACCGGGTGGACAAACTCATCGATGGTTTCTGGGGGGGGGATTTCGGATACCAGGTCAACCAGTCGCTGATCGGTCTGGGTGGTCCAGGCTGGAGGGGCGCCGGTGTGGGGCAGAGCCACAACAAGTTCGCCTTTTTGCCAGAATCGCACACGGATTTTGCCTTTTCATTGCTGGGGGAGGAGTGGGGGCTGTTCGGAACCCTGCTGGTGGTGTCCATGTTGATGCTGTTCGCGTGGCGTGGTTTCGGTATCGCCGCCAGGGCCGCCGATCCTTTTGGAAAGGTGGTCGCCGCCGGCCTGACCACGGGCATCGCCATTTACGGCGTTGCCAACATCGCCATGGTTACTGGTATATTCCCGGTGGTGGGCGTGCCCCTGCCTTTTGTCAGTTTCGGAGGCACCGCCATGATCGCGGCTCTGGCCTCCGTCGGTATCCTGCTGAACATTGAACGCGGTAGCCGTTCCTACCAGGTGTGGAAACGGCGCTGGGACCGGAGTGGAACCGCATGACCCCAAACCCGCCGGATGACACTTCCTCAACCAAACCGAAGGAA
>DAOWLV010000155.1 GCA_030643455.1 Candidatus Krumholzibacteriia bacterium
ATCATCACCGCCGCGGCGGCCTCGATCGGGCTTTCCACCTCGGCCACCCTCCAGATGGTCGAGGCGGCCACGCTGGGACTGAAGCCTTCGGTCATCTGGCTGCACTTCCAGGAGTGCACGGGCTGCACAGAGTCCCTGTTGAGGACCGCGCATCCCGAACTGGCCTCACTCATCCTCGACCTGATCTCACTGGATTACCACGAAACGCTCGCCGCGGCGGCGGGCAACCAGATCGAAAAATCGCTGCACGACACCATGGCCGCCAACAAGGGCAAATACGTGCTGGTGGTGGAGGGTTCCATCCCCGAGAAGGACGGCGGCATCTACTGCCAGATCGCCGGCCGCACGGCGCTGGACATCCTGAACGAGGTGGCGGACGACGCGGCGGCCATCATCGCTATCGGCTCCTGCGCGTCGTTCGGGGGGCTTCCCGCCTCCGGGCCCAATCCCACCGGGGCCACCGGGGCGCCCATGATCCTCAAGGACAAGACCGTGGTCACGATTCCGGGCTGTCCGGCGAACCCCTACAACTTCCTGGGAGTGGTGCTGCAGTTCGTGACGCTTGGTTCGCTGCCTGCCCTGGACGAAAAGGGACGGCCGCTGTTCGCCTACGCGCGCACCATCCACGAGGACTGTCCCCGCAGGGCCCACTTCGACGCCGGACGTTTCGTCGAGCAGTTTGGGGACGAGGGCCATCGTCTGGGCTATTGCCTGTACCGGATGGGCTGCAAGGGTCCCGCCACACACGCCAACTGTTCCATCAAGCACTTCTGTGAGGTTCCGGGGGCCTGGCCCATCGGCATCGGGCACCCCTGTGTGGGATGCACCGAGAAGGAACTGGCCTTCCAGGTGCCGATCCACACCACGGTCGATATCGAGCGGCCGACACCACCGGACACCTACCCGCCGATCCACGCCGAACACGGCGGACCCGGCCCGGTGGCTACCGCCGTCGGTGGAGCCGTGGTGGGTGTTGCCCTGGGCGCGGCATGGAAGCAGTCGAAAAAGCTGGATGCCGAAGCGCCGGACTCCACCGAGAAAAAGGAGGAGTAGCTGATGGATAGAACCAGACGCTCTTTCCTCAAAGGTTTGGCCTACGCGGGAGGCACCGCCGCAGTCAGCGCGGTGCCCGCGGTCGCCAGCGAAAAACGGCAGGCGCCGGACGACGCGGTGGGGATGTTGTACGACACCACCCGCTGCATAGGTTGCAAGGCCTGCGTGGTGGCCTGCCACGAAGCCAACGATCTGCCGCCGGACACCCGGGGCAACCCGCTTCACGACGCTCCCCAGTCCCTGAACGACCGCACCAAGAACATCATCAAGCTCTACAAGGAAGAGGGCCGCCGGTCGTACATGAAACAGCAGTGCATGCACTGCATCGATCCCGCCTGTGTGGGAGCCTGCATGATCGGCGCCCTGCAGAAACGGGAGTACGGTATCGTCACCTGGGAAAGCAGCCGCTGCATCGGCTGCCGCTATTGCCAGGTGGCCTGCCCCTACAACGTTCCCAAGTTCGAGTGGGAAGAGGCCAATCCGCGGATCATCAAATGCGAGCTGTGCAACCACCGGTTGGCCGAGGGCAAGGAACCTGCCTGCTGCGAGGTCTGCCCGCGCGACGCGGTGATCTACGGCAAGTACGACGACCTGCTCGCCGAGGCCAAAAAACGCCTGGCCGACCATCCCGGCCGTTACGTGGACAAGATCTACGGAGAACACGACGGCGGCGGCACCCAGGTGCTCTATCTCTCCCACGTGCCGTTCGAAAAACTGGGTCTGCCCGAACTGGGCGACGAAGGGGTGCCCAAGCTGAACCGCACGATCCAGCACGGCGTCTACAAGGGTATGATCGCCCCGGCGGCCCTGTACGTGGCGATGGGCGCGGTCATGCTGCGCAACCGGCGCAAGGACGACAAGGGGGGTGAATCATGAGTGAACACAAGGCAACCCCCGTCGGCGGCTCCCTGATGACCCCGACCACCTGGACCCTGCTGGTCATTTTCCTGATCGGCGCGGCCCTGACCGCATGGCGATTCACCGTCGGCCTGGGTCCGTCGACCGGCCTGAGCGACGGTTATCCCTGGGGCCTGTGGATCGCCTTCGACGTGGTCACCGGAACGGCCTTGGCCTGCGGTGGTTACGCGGTGGCGCTGCTGGTCTACATCTTCAACAAGGGCAAGTATCACCCGTTGGTGCGGCCCGCCCTGCTGACCAGCGCCCTGGGCTACACCGTGGCCGCCATCGGCATCATCATCGATGTCGGCCGGCCCTGGTTCATCTGGCGTATTCCCATCTCGGTGGGCAAGTGGAACCTCGATTCGGCCCTCCTGGAAGTGGCGCTCTGCGTCATGGCCTACGTGATGGTGCTGTGGATCGAGCTTTCCCCGGCCTTCCTGGAAAAATGGCAGGACAGCGGCCACACCGGCCTGGCGAGTTTTTCGCGCGGGCTGTCGAAGTTCATGGACAAGGCGCTTATCTGGCTCATCGCTTTGGGCATGCTGCTGCCGACCATGCACCAGTCATCACTTGGTTCGGTGATCATGCTGGCCGGCCCGCGGCTGCACGCCCTTTGGCACACACCGTGGCTGCCGTTCCTGTACCTCGTGTCCTGCATCGCCATGGGTTACGCCGTGGTGGTGATGGAATCGACCCTGTCGAGCCGCGCCTTCGGCCGACAACGGGAGGACAAGATGCTGGCCTCCCTGTCGGGAGTGACTTCGGGCATTCTATTCCTGTTCGTGGCGGTGCGCTTCGTGGACCTGTTTTTGCGCGGACGCGGTCCGTTGCTGTTCAGCGAAGGTTATTACAGCGTGATGTTCTGGCTGGAGACGATCCTGTTCCTCGTGCCGGCGGTCATGCTGGCCGGAAGCCGGGGCCGAGCCCGCATCGGGACCATGTTCCGCGCCTCGGTGATGATTGCCCTGGCCGGTTCCCTGTACCGGTTCGACTCGTACCTGGTGGCCTTCAACCCCGGTCCGGGCTGGTCGTATTTCCCCTCGGTTCCCGAAGTCGTAATCACCCTCGGGCTGGTGGCGATGGAGATCATGGTCTTCATCATGCTGGTCAAGAGTTTCCCGATTCTCAGCGGTACCTCGCCCATGCCGGCGCATAGAAAGTAGAGAGAGAACATGAGCAAGAGAATCGTCGTAGATCCCATCACGCGCATCGAGGGCCATCTTCGCATCGACGTCGAAGTCGACGGCGGCAAGGTGACCAAGGCCTGGTCGTCGGGCCAGATGTGGCGGGGTATTGAAAATATCCTCATCGGTCGCGATCCACGCGAAGCCTGGCTGTTCACCCAGCGGTTCTGCGGGGTGTGCACCACCGTGCACGCGATCGCCTCGGTCCGGGCGGTGGAAAACGCCGTCCAGGTGGAAATTCCCCTCAATGCCCAGCTGATCAGAAACCTGATCCTGGCGGCCCATGCCATGCACGATCACATCGTGCACTTCTTCCACCTGTCGGCCCTGGACTGGGTGGATGTGGTGTCGGCGCTCGATGCCGATCCCAAGGCCACCGCCAAGCTGGCCCAGTCGCTCAGCCCCTGGCCGCGCAACAGCATCCAGGAGTTGACGGCGGTCAAGGACAGGCTGGGCGGTTTCGTGGCGCGGGGTCAGCTCGGTATCTTCGCCAACGGGTACTGGGGTCACGAGGCCATGAAGCTGCCGCCGGAGGTGAACCTGCTTGGGGTCCACCACTATCTGCAGGCCCTGGACTATCAGCGCAAGGCCAACCAGGTCGTGGCGATACTCGGCGGCAAGACGCCGAATATCCAGAACCTGGCCGTCGGCGGAGTGGCCAACGCCATCAATCTGGACAACCAGTCGACCATCAACATGACGACCCTTTTCAACATCAAGAACCTGCTGGACGAGATGACGGACTTCGTCAAGAACGTCTACCTGACCGATGTCTGCGCCATCGGGGCGATGTATCCCGATTGGCTGGGCTACGGAGCGGGAGTCGTCAACTACCTGGCGGTGCCGGACCTGCCCACCGACGCGGCGGGCACGAAGTTCGACCTGCCCGGCGGAACGATCATGGACGGCGACCTGGGCACGTACAAGGCGATCACCAGCTTCGAGGACAAGTACTTCGCCGACAACATTGTCGAGGGAATTTCCCACTCGTGGTACGAGGGCGACAGGGAACTCCATCCCTATGAAGGAACGACTATCCCGAAGTACACCGAGTTCCAGGATGACGGCAAGTACTCCTGGATCAAGTCGCCCCGGTTCCAGGACCGGGTGATGCAGGTCGGACCGTTGGCCCAGGTGCTGGTGGGCGCGGTCAGCGGCCACGAACCAACAGCGCGGTGGCTCAAGTTTGCCACCGATCTGGCGGGCAGTGTGGCCGGCATTCCGATCAAGACCGAAATGCTGCACTCGACCCTTGGCCGCCACCTGGCCAGGGCCGTGCGCACCGCGGTGATCTGCGAGAAGGCCCAGGAGCACTGGAAGCTGCTGGTGGACAACATCGCCTCGGGCGATACGGACACCTTCAACGAGCCGACCTTCAGCGGGCTGCAGATGGGTTACGGTTTCCACGAGGCGCCGCGCGGCACGCTGTCGCACTTCGTGGTGATCGAAAACGGCAAGATCAAGAACTACCAGGCCGTCGTGCCTTCGACCTGGAACGCCGGGCCGCGGGATGCCAAGAACCGGCCGGGTCCCTACGAGGCCTCCCTGGTGGGTAATCCGATCGCGGATCCGGAACGGCCGCTCGAGGTGTTGCGCACCATTCATTCCTTCGATCCCTGCATTGCCTGTGCGGTTCATACTCTGGATGTTGAAGGGAACGAAATCGGGTCCGTAAGAACGCTATAAGGGACGGAAGGGCCAGAATAGCACATGCACATGCACATGCGGCGCGATGTCCTCAGCCTTCGGCCTGCGGATTACGCGCCGCATGCGCATGTGCATGTGCTATCCTGGCCCAGCCCCCACCCATACCATACTTAAGGAGCAGATTTGAACCCTGACAACAATCTTACAGCATCAGTAGGGGTGTTTGGGCTTGGGAACGTTCTCATGGGGGACGATGCGCTTGGGCCCACGGTGATCGCCCATTTGCTGGCGGGATTCGATTTCCCGCCGGAAGTGCACGTGGAGGATTTGGGGCCGCCGGGGTTGGATCTGCATCCCCATCTGGCGGATCTGGATGCCTTGATCTTGATCGACGTGGTCAAGGCGAAAGGGGAGCCCGGCGAGTTGCGGCTGTACAGCAAGGAAGAGATCCTGCAGCATGCTCCAGGGCCCCGGGTCAGTCCTCACGACCCCGGGGTGAAGGAATCCCTGCTGGCTCTCCAGTTCGCCGGAAACGATCCTGAAGAAATCCTGTTGGTGGGAGTCATCCCGGACCGGATCGACTACGAAATCGGTCTGTCGCCACGGATCCGGGAGGCCTTGCCGGCCGTCGAGAAAGCTGTTCTGGAGGGGTTATCCCGCTTTGGCCGGCAAGCGACCGTTCGCGAGCCACGCCTTTCGGCGGATATCTGGTGGGAGAATGAGGGTCGATAGGGGGGAGAACGCATGAACAGAAATATTCCGTGGCAGCGCCTTGAAGCCGTGGGTGTCGGCCTGGTGGTTATGCACAGCCTGTTGGTGGGAATCCTGCTGATTTTCCTGACGGGCTGGACCCTGAAATTCGCGGGTTTCGATCACTCGATCAATTTCTTCTTTCCCCGCCAGAGCGGGGCGTTCCACATCGTCATCGCCATCGGCTACGCGCTTGAGTACCGCCGTTCCCGCGGAATCACCCTCATTTTCCTGGCGAAGTTCACCGCCGTGGTCTTCCTGCTGATGCTGAGTTCATGGAACGAGGCGTGGTCGGTGCCCTTCTCCGGCATCACCGATGGACTGATGCTGGTAGGGATGGCTTTTCTACACGGACAAGCGGGCAGAAGCCGGGTGGAAGATCTGTAATCCGTATCAACCCTGCTTCCGGTCACAGGGGCTCCGTCCACCAATTCCTTCCTGTTCATGGATCCGGTCGCAGGTTTCCATCACCTGGTCGATACCGAACCTGATTGTCATTGTGATACAGCTGTACATATAGGGCTGAACATCGGTGGAATCGGGATCCTGGATCAAGATATTGATGCATACCTTGTCCAGGGTCTCCAATGCACCGACGACCTCTTCGGGTGCGAAACCCTGTTCGAGTCTTCTTTCAGCCAGATCGCGGCAGTAGGACATGAAATCGATCTTCATCCGCGTCCGGATGGCATTGAACAGGTTACGCAAGACCAGGCGGTGGTTCCACAACTGCTCTTTGTCAGGCACGTTCTGGTAACTAGGGAATTTATCCCTCAGGGCGAGGATGTTGGCCTCGATGATCTCTTCCTTATGTTTCACCAGCAACGAATGAATCTTCAGGTTGGGACGGAACCGCACCATCTTCATGGCGTCCCGGTTGCGGCGTGTCCATTCGATCCGGTCGTACTTGAAGTTTTCGATCAGGAAGGGAAGACGGTACAGAACCTCCAATCGCCGCCGGGGGAACCAGTTCAGGCGCTCCCGGGTCCGGGATGCGTCGACGACCAGTTCCTTGTCGACGTACTTGGCCATCCAGGGGCGTTCGAAGGGTTTTTCGTCGAGGAATCTGCCGACCAGGCACTGCGCCATGATGCCGGGTCTGATCAGGGGTTTGGGCATGTGGAACGACGGCTTGGCGTTGTCGAAATAATACTGGGTGGCCTCGATGAAGAGCTGCTCGTGGGAAACGGCGCCGTCGGGGCTGGCGATCAGTATCTCTCCGTCGGCCAGGTCCTCGTGGCAGGCGAGGACCCGGATCAGGAAACCCACCACGTCGTTGACGTGAAGGTACGGGATGGCGGAATTTCCCCGGCCTCCGAGAATGCGCCGGTTCCAGGCCCGTGAGAGCCAGGTGCGCAGGAACATGTACAAGGGAGGGTATTCGCACCAGTCCGAAAAAAGGGCAGCGAACCTCACGATGACGGACGGGAAGTCGTCGCTGTATTCAGCGAGCATGGCCTCGCCGATCGCCTTGGTCTTGGCGTAGACATGGTCTCCGTCAGGAGGGGTGGACTCGGTCAGGGCCGCACCCGGGGGGGGGAAAGCGCAGGCGGCCACCGAACTCGAGAAGAAAAAACGGCGTGGTTTCAGTTCCCGGCAGAGTTCCAGAACGTTGCGCAGGCCCTCGACGTTGGTGCGGTAGTATTCGGGGTCGTTTTCACCGGTGAAATCGTAATGGGCCGCC
>DAOWLV010000257.1 GCA_030643455.1 Candidatus Krumholzibacteriia bacterium
AGCCGGTAGGTGCTGTCACCGTCGTTCTGGTAGTTCTTCGAGGCGTTGATCCCGCCCTGGGCGGCCACGCTGTGGGCCCGGCGGGGGGTGTCCTGGATGCAGAAGTTCAGCACGTTGTAGCCGAGCTCACCCAGAGTGGCTGCGGCGCCACCTCCGGCCAGGCCGGTGCCCACGACGATGATCTTGAACTTGCGACGGTTCCCGCCCGGAGCGACCAGGGGGTTGTCCATCATGTGACGATCCCACTTGTCGGCCAGGGGGCCGCCGGGGATCTTGGCGTCGAGAATCCTGTTGCCATTCATGTTAGTGACCTCCCGTAGTGGCGGCCTGGACAAGGTTGGGGTCACCGAACAAAAAGAGGTAGACGGGGATCACGATGTAGGCGATCGCCAGCAGGACGGCGACAACCAGCGCGATCCTGACCAGGATGGGCAGGTACTTGTCGTTGGCCCAGCCGAGGGACTGGAAGGCGCTCCAGAAACCGTGTCGCAGGTGGAAGCCCAGCAGGGTCATCGCCACCACGGTGAAGGCCGTGAAACCGATGCCCTGGAAAACCGTCACCACGGTCTTGTAGAGGTTCTTCACTCCGTGGTCGTCCACATCGTGCTGGCCGAACTTGAACAGGTAGATGTGGCCGATAATAAACACCAGCAGGATGGCCCCGGTATAGATCATGGTCCGGGAAGACCAGGTCTTGCGGCTTTTGCCCCCGGCGTCCTCGGAGTATTTGTACCCCTGCCCACGGGCCTTGCGCTTGTCGGTCCAGGCCACCGTGAAACCCGCCACGATGTGGAAGACGAAGATCAGGAAGATTCCGATCTCGAAGGCGTAGATGAGCCAACCGTGCAGGGCGGTTTCCAGGAAATGGGCGTAGGCGTTGAAGGCGTTGGGGCCGAGGAAAAGCGTGAGGTTACCGAGCAGATGAACGGCGACAAATCCGATGAGGCAAAAGCCGGTCAGCCCGGTGATCACCTTCTTTCCTACCGACGACCAGGCGGCCGAACCGAAAGAAATCATGAATTCGCACTCCTGGCAAAAGGGTTCGCAGAAGTTGAAAGTGGCAATGGAAATTAGAACATAAGTCCTTGCCGGAGGCATCACAATTTTTTCGTGTGAAATTGATAACAGGATGCAAGTCGTTGGGATGGAACACAAAAGTCCTGTGGGGGAGTAGGATTTTCCGGACCGCCGGGATCACACCAGAAGAGGCCGGTCCGTGATGGACCGGCCCCGATAATCTGACCGAGTTCAGGGAATTCCTCCGAGCTACATTCCCGACCCGCAGGGAACGATTTCGATTCCGCTGGCGGTATAGTTCGGCCCCGTGAGCGTCCAGTTGGCGTTGCCCTGGCCGTCATACTGGACCTCGGTGCGGTACGCTCCGGCCTGGACAAACGCCGTGCCGGAGGGGCAACCCACCGTGGGGGTGGTCAGATCAAGGCCCCATGTCATGGTCAGGTTCAGGTTTTCCGTACGATCATTGCTCGTGACCGATGCGGTGATTTGAGCCTGCCCGGTCCCGTCCATTTCGTATCCGTTTTCCACGTAGGTGACCACCATTCCGGTGCTCAGGTCGAATTCCAGATCGGACACGCCCTGATCACCCTCACTGTGGATGGTCATGCCAGCGGACTCCCGGTATTCCATTTCGGTGGCGCCCAGCGGAACCTGCATGGGACCTTCCTGGTTGCGGAACTGGATCCAGAGCGAGATCCGCGTCTCACCCGTGGAGGTCGGTGGGTCGCCCTCGCTGAAGGTCTCCGTCTGATCCAGGACCCAGGCCATCTGCACTTCGTCCCAGGTGGGTCCTTCGACCGATTTGTCCGGACCCAGGGTGGAAAAATCGCCCTGGCTGGCCGGGGGTACCGAGGCAGCCATCTGGTTGATCATTCCAATGGCCTGACGGGACCACTGTTCGGCGGCTTCGCCGTCCATGTCGACAGTTTCCTGGGGGGCGACGGGGTCGGATTCGCAGCCGGCAACAGCCAGCAGAGCCAGCGTGAAGATCCCTGTCAGCAGGATAATTTTCCAGGATTTCATGTTATTCCCCTCGGTTTGACGGGTAATGACGGAATTGACGTGCGGAAATGGCCGGGTCCCGGCCCGGAAACCGTGCGAAATGCACGGAATTTTCTGGGCCGAACCAGCCCGGAAATCAGGAGCAGGATTGATGCCCGGGGGGGGGGTATTGACCTTTGGGCCGATTTGGGCGATAATCATTGTAGAGGTTCTTTGGAACCCTGAAGATCCAATGAGTGTTCTTCAATTGGTCGAGAATGCCAAGAGTGATGGCCTGGATCCTCCAGCTACCCCTGAGCGATCGCCCCTGATTTTGGCTACGTAGATTTAGTATACCCACGATCGTGCCAGGAGGAACGGCCATGAAACACCCCCCGGTCGCCACAGGCGTATCATCCCGTATCATTTTTTCCCTCGCCCTGCTTCCGTTGCTGCTGGCGTTGGGCGGCTGTTCGCTGTTCGGCATCGCCACCAAGGGCAACCTCAACGAGCTTTCCGACAAGCAGGAGATGGAGCACCAGCAGCTTCAAGCCCAGGTTCAACAGTCCGAGCAGCAGATGGACGGGCGCGTGACCCAGGTCGAGGACAAGACCCGCGAACTCGACCAGGACATGGTCCGTTACGAGGCCGAGATCCAGTCGGCCAAGCTTCATCTCCAGACCATCAAGATGGACATGGACACCTTCGAGGAGGGTCTCGACCGCGCGTCCACCGACAGCAAGCAGGCACTGCGGATCCAGCATGATTCGGTCATCAGCGAGCGCGACCGGCTGCGTCAGCGGTTGAACCAGATCGACGCGCTGATCCTGAGCTGGGAACAACAGCGGATGCTGGAGCCCGAGGGAACCATTACCCCCGTGCCCGGCGGACTGATCGTGCCCGAGGAAAAAACGGATTCCGGGAGCGCGACCGATGCCGCTTCGGCCTCGAACGAGACTTCGGTCTGGAATGACCGCCGGTCCGGGAGTAGTTCGCGGTAGGGGATAACCCGGATCAGGGATCCGTCAACGGAGGCGGCGTGTCCGCCTTGGCGCCCCGACGGGTCTTTATCCAGCGTCCGAGCCGGGCCAGTCCCCAACCCCAGCGCGTGAACATCCAGTAGAGGGCCGGAATGGCCATCAGGATCAGGATCGTGCTGCTGCCCAACCCGCCGATGGAACTGAGCGCCAGGTTTTCCCAGATATCCTTGCCCGCAGAAGCATCCTTCTTGTAGAGGAGGGGCAGCAGACCGGCCATGGTCGTGCCGCTGGTCAGCAGGATGGACCGCATCTGGATCCGCGTCCCTTCGACGATGGCCTGGTTCAGGACTCCCTGGCGGATTTCACCGGGCAATCGCCACAGGTCGAATCCGCCCAGGCGGCGTTTGAGAGGGACCTGTCCTTCGTCCGAACCCTGCGGGAAATTTCTCTCGGCCAGGATCTCGCGCACCTGCAGCCGGAACCGGTTGATCAGCAGGATGGCGTTGTTCACCACGATGCCGAACATCAGGATCAACCCGATCTTGGCGGATGAATCGAATTCACTGCCGGTGGCCCAGAAGAGGCTCCCGACTCCGACCAGGGCCATGGGTATGGAGAGCAGGACAAGGAGCGGCAGGAAGAAGCTTTCGAACATCGCGGCCAGCGCCATGAAGATGAAGGCCAGGGTCAACCACAGGGTTTGCTTGAGCTCCTCTTCCTCTTCTTCGGTGATCTGCTGGCCGGACATGTCCTCGGCCGTGTAGCCGTAGGGCAGCTGGATGCCCTCCATGACATCGTTGATGAACCTGCGTCGCATGCGGTCGGTTCCGATGTACTCCCAGTTGATCTGCTGGCTGTAGCGCTGGTCGTGACGGTTGATGGAACTGATCTCGGGCCGGGATTCTATGGTGATCAGACGGCCGAGCATGACCTTCTGGCCGCGGCTGGTGGTCATGATGCGGCCCAGGATCTGGTCGTATTCGATGGACTCGGAATCATCGAAGGTCAACATCAGGCGCTGGTCTTCCCCGTCCACGACCATGTGCCAGGGATTCTCCACGCCCAGCATGCGCCGGATGTGACCCATGATCTCAGCCATGCTCAACCGGTGCGAGGCCAGGGCTTCGCGGTTCAACATGATCACGGTCTCGTCCGTGGCGTTGCGGCTGAAGCGGTCGCCGCTGGTCAGGCGGGGATTGCGCACGCGCCGGTTGCGGTCGAGCCGGGCCAGCACGCCGTCGCTGATGGCCTTGAGCTCCTTGCTGTTGTATCCGGTGATGCGAAGGGTCGTATTGCTCATGCCCCCGCCGCGGCCGCCCTTCATGTAGGGGTCGCCGAAGCCGTTGATCCAGATGAACATGCCGCCCAGTTCCTCCGCCAGCACGATGAACTTGTTGCGGAACATCTCCGGGTAGGCCGACTTCAGGAGCTCATCCTCGAACTCCAGGTTGATCCAGGCGCGGTTCTGATAGGATCCGCTGCGCATGTGGGCGCCTTCGGGCAGGGGAAGGACCTCGCTCTCGAACAGCCTGATGGTTTCGCTGGACAGCTTGACGTCCGTGCCGACAGGTCGCTCGAGGTAGACGACGATTTGCTCCTTGGGCTGGGGCCGCCAGAAACCACCGGTGCGGACCTTGTCCTTGAACACGAAAAACGTGCCCACGAACAGGGCCAGGGTCAACACGGCCGGGTAGAACCAGAACCGCAGGTGCATCCGGGTCAGTTTGCCCACGAAACTCACGAAAATACCCACCCCGATCAGCAGGCCGCCGGCCGCCCCGACCCAGGGCAGGGCGTCCAGGCCCGCGTAGCGCCCCTTCCAGAAAAAAACGACGGCCAGGGTGATCACAGCCGTGATAATCACGCCCAGGGCCCAGCGCCACAGCATGGCGAACCCCGTCAGACCGAATTCCTCGTCAGCGGCCTTGGTGTGGCGCATCCCCTTTTCGGCGGGACCTTTCAGGGCCACGGGAATCCAGGCGAAGGCCACGAAGACCGACGCCAGCATGGCGATGCCCACGCTCACGGCCAGCGGCACGTAAAACAGGCTCAACCGGTCGGTCATGAAGATGAAAGACAGGAAGGCCACCACGGTGGTCAGCGTCGTGGCCATGATGGGAAAGGCCACCTCGCGGGTGCCGCGGATCAGGGCCAGACGGCTGTCGCCTTCCCACCGGCCGGTCAGGCGGCGGTGGATGGCGTCGAGCACGAGGATGCTGTTGTCCAGGAGCATGCCGAAGCAGACCGTCAGTCCGCTGATGGTGATGAA
>DAOWLV010000335.1 GCA_030643455.1 Candidatus Krumholzibacteriia bacterium
AAGATCATGGAAAAGGTCTGGGAAGTTCACGAAAACAGGCAAAAACGCATTCCCACCAGCCAGTTGAACGACTTCATCGAGAAAATTGTCCGGATCCAGAACCCCCGGACCCATGCCGGTGGACTGGGCAAGATCTATTATGTGACCCAGACCGACCGCGAACCGCCCACGTTCCTGATGTCCGTCAATGAACCCAAATTCTTTGCGCGCAATTATTTGCGTTATATCAACAACCACCTGCGCAAGGAATACGGCTTTACCGGCACCCGGATCTTTGTCAAAATGAAAAAACATTGACCAGCCGACCGATCAACGGTCTGCCCGAAACACCTCAACGAAAACTAGGCCCATGCTTTTGATTATATTCCTGATCCTCGCCTTCGGCATCGGATCGATTCCTTTCAGTTACATCCTCGCGAAAAATGTCAAGGGTATCGACCTGCGCCACCATGGCAGCGGCAATCTGGGGGCGACCAATGTATTCCGGACCCTGGGACCGGGCTGGGGCGGCCTGTGCCTTTTCCTGGACATGGCCAAAGGCGCCGCCGCGGTGGGCCTGATGACCTGGCTGGTCAGCACCTGGCCCGAGGGACAGGAGACTCCCTTCCACATCACGCCGGATCTCTTCCGGATCTTTGCCGGTGCCGTGGCCGCTCTGGGGCACACCTTCAGTCCCTTCGTCAATTTCCACGGCGGCAAGGGCGTGGCAACCACCGCAGGTGCATTCGCCGTCCTCGAACCTTTTGCCATTTTGGTTGCCATCGCGGCCTTCCTCTTGATGTTCCTGGTTACCCGCATCGTGTCGGTAGGCAGCCTCGCGTCGGCCATCACCCTTCCCTGGGCGGTGGTTTTTTTCGAAAGAAGGTCCCTGGAAACATCGAAGACTCTCATCATCTTCGCCTTCATCGTCTGCGGTTGGGTGATCTTCAAGCACAGGGCCAACATCGTCCGACTGCGGGACGGCACCGAGGGGCAGACCGTTCCTGACGATGCCCCGAATGACAGCGAAAGCAAGGGAGACTGAGATGAAAGCCGCGATCCTCGGCACCGGCAGCTGGGCTTCCGCTTTTGGTTGCCACCTCTGCCACAAGTGGGGGCGTGTGGTTCTGTGGGGCATCGAAGCTGGGCAGGTGAACAGCATCAACACCACCGGCACCAATCCCGATTTTCTGGGTGATGTCATACTGCCCCCCAACATGCGAGGCACCCTCGATCTCGATGACGCCCTGAACCAGGCCGATCTTCTGTTCGTCTGCGTGCCGAGCCAGGCGGTGCGGCAGGTGATGGCCAAGGTCGCCCAAAGCCCCAGCTTCCAGACCGGCACACCGGTGATCAACATGGCCAAGGGATTCGAGGTCACCACCCTCGAACGTCTCAGCGAGGTGATCGAAGAGGAGCTGGATCAGGCGGGATGCCGGGACGATCACCCGGTGGCGGTCCTGCTGGGACCGAGTCACGCCGAGGAAGTGGCCGACGAGCAGCCAAACGCCCTGGTCCTGGCCGGCCAGGCGGGAACCGACTGGGCCGGCTGGCAGGACAAGATCGCCGGACCCTTCTTCCGAGTCTACACCAACGACGACATGGCGGGTGTCGAGATAGCTTCGGCTTTCAAGAACATCATCGCCCTGGCCGTGGGCATGGGTGACGGCCTCGGAGCGGGGGACAACACCCGGGGCACCCTGATGACCCGTGGCATGATCGAACTGTCACGCCTGGGCATTGCCCTGGGCGGCAAGAAGGAAACATTCTTCGGACTGGCCGGCATCGGCGACATGATCACCACCTGCATCAGCCGTCATTCTCGTAATCGCAACTTCGGCGAAGCGGTCACCAAAGGCGAGAAATCACCCCAGGAAATCCTCGACGGATCCATCCAGGTTGTCGAAGGAGTCCACATGGCCAAGGCCGCATTGAAGTTGAGTGAGAAGCTGAATGTCGAACTTCCTATTACCAAACAGGTTCACGATGTGTTATTCTCCGGTAAACCACCGCGGCAGGCCATGCGTGAATTGATGGAAAGGCAGCTGCGGCCCGAACTCGACTGATTTCCCGGAGAAACCGACCATGGCCAAGAAAAAGATGGAAATCCCCAGCAAGCTCTACTACTCCATCAGCGAGGTGGCGGACTACACCGGGATCAAGGCCCATGTCCTGCGCTACTGGGAGAGCGAATTCCCCACCCTGAAGCCCCGCAAGACCCGCACTGGGGCCAGACGCTACCGGCAGCCCGATATCGACGAGATCCTGGCCATCAAGGGATTGCTGTACGACGAGGGCTACAAGATCGCCGGCGCCATCAAGATGCGCCGCCAGGCCAAGAAAAGTCGTGTGAAGGCCTCCGTTGAGGCCGCTCCCCAGATGAACATCCAGTTCGATGGCCTGACAGAGGCTGAACGGCTGGCGTTCCTGAAGGATGAGCTGGGGACGTTACTGAAGATGGTCAAGGCCCTCCAGGCCGGTGGGGTATCCTCCAATTCGTTACCCAAGAAGATGAAGGGAACCGGCTGAAGCCCGCCTGATTGTTTCTTGTCCATTGGGGTAAGGCGTATTAAATTGTGCCGGCAGCGGAATTGCCCCTTCGGGAGCTTCAGCCGTTTGCGACTTTGGTCGGGACGTGGCGCAGTCCGGTAGCGCACTTGCATGGGGGGCAAGGGGTCGCGAGTTCAAATCTCGCCGTCCCGACCAGATAACCCCTCACCAGACCGGCCCGTATACCTCGGGCAGGAGATTCCATTTTTCCCGCAAACGTGGTGTCATTGCCCTAGTGGCAGGAGTCCCCATTAGGGGTTCCAGCCATCGAGACGCAGTTCGATTGCGATTTCCCTTGTTTCGCCTCCCCAAAACCCTGAAAATCTCCCTGCTCGATCATCACCCTCCGAAAACCCATAGGGGAGGCCTCCCATGTTCCGGTCATCGCTCCGCTTGTCCCTGATTCCCTTGGCCCTGGTCCTGGCTCTCGGCTCCGTCCAGGCCGCCGATCTGCCCGACTACATTCCAGACGCCAACGCCCCGCGCAGCGACGTCCCCGACGCCTACAAGTGGAGCTTGACCCAGCTCTTCGCGACACCCGAGTCCTGGGAAGAAGAGCTCAACGCCCTGCGGGTCGAAATCGGCGGTTTGTCCGCCTACCAGGGCCAGCTGACCGATCCGGCCGCCCTCAACAACTGCCTGGATCTCTACTTCGCCCTGCACGACCGTGCCAGCCGCGTGACCCAGTACGCCAACCTGGCTCTGGACACGGAATTGACGAACCAGGATCTCCAGGCCAGCAACCAGCGCAGCCTCGTCTTGATGAACGAGCTCATGGCTGCTTCCGGTTTCATCCGGGGCGAGGTCCTGGCCCTTGACGACAAGACCATGAACAAGGCCTACCAGGCGAATGACGGCCCGGTGCAATACCGGACCTATCTGGACAACCTGCGCCGCCGCAAATCAAGGGTGCTCGGTGAAGAGGCCGAAGTGATCCTGCAGCTGCTCGGCGACAACCTGTGGGCCGAGATCGACCTGAACGAAATTCCCAGTGATCTGGAAAGCACCTTCGGGGCCTTGATGTCTGACATATCCTGGCCCATGGTCCATGATGCGGAAGGAAATGAAGTCCAGCTGACCCTGGCCAACCTCGGCCGTTTTCGCACTTCACCCGACCGTGAAGTCCGTGCCGAAGCCATGTCTGCCTTTTTCGCCACCCTGCGGCAGTTCCAGCACACCCTGGCCGCAACTCTCGGTGGACAGTTCAAGCTCGACGTCATGTACGCCCGGGCCCGCCGTTACGACACCGCCCTGGAAGCCTACCTTGACAAGGACGGACTAAGCGTCGATGTCCACGACAACCTGATCACCGCCGTGAACGCCAACCTTACTCCGCTCCATCGTTACGTTGAACTCCGTCGCAAAGTGCTTGGTTACGACGATCTTCATATCCACGATCTGTACGTACCCATGGTCCAGGCCGCCGAGATGGACATCCCCTTCAAGGAAGCCATCGAGATCCTGCCGGCCGCGCTGGCGCCCTTGGGAGAGCAGTATGTCGAACGCTTGACCCACGGCCTGGATCCGAGCAACGGATGGATCGATGTCTATCCCAGCAACGACAAGGACAGCGGTGCGTTTTCGGCCAGTGTCTATGGACGGCATCCCTACGTGAAGATGAACTACCAGGACAGTCTGAATGACATGTCC
>DAOWLV010000234.1 GCA_030643455.1 Candidatus Krumholzibacteriia bacterium
CCAAGTTCGCCACCGTCGAGAACTGGTTTCCCACGGGTTACGGGATGCCGTCCTACACCCTGCTGGGTAGCCAGGTGCTGCGGCTGCCCTTCATTCCCTACACCAGTTTCGGCCACGAGATCGCCCACAACTGGTGGGGCAACTCGGTGTTCGTGGACACGGACGAAGGCAACTGGTGCGAAGGCATTACCGTCTACTGCGCCGATTATCACTACAAGGAACTCGAAGGCGAGGGCGGGGACCGGGAATACCGCCGCACCCTGCTGAAGAACTACGCGGCCTACGTCAAGGACCCGTCCCAGGATTTCCCCCTGTCCGAATTCCTGAGCCGGCACAGCGGAGCGACCCGGGCCGTGGGTTATGGCAAGAGCATGATGGTCTTCCACATGGTCGACCAGATCATCGGGCGGGAGAATTTCCTGACCGGGCTGCGGAAAGTGGCTGCCGACCATCATTACGTCAAAGCGTCCTGGAGCGATTTCATCAATGCTTTTGCCGAGGCCGGGGATCGGGACCTGGCGGGCTTCCAGGAGCAGTGGCTGACCTGGACGGGAGCTCCCACCCTGAACCTGGGGACGGTGGAGTTCGGGGACGATCAGGTGGTCTTCACCCTGAACCAGGACGAGCCCGCCTACACTCTCGAGGTGCCCGTGACCCTGACGACCAAGGCCGGAACAGAGGAACATATCGTGGTTCTGGACCGTGCCAGCCAGGAGTTCACCATCGAGGCTGAAGGCGCGGTGAAACTGGCCGTGGACCCGGATTGCCACATTTTTCGGCGGTTGCATTCCGAAGAGATCGAACCCACCATCAGCCAGGTGCTGGCCGATGACGACCCGGCTTTTGTCGTCCAGGACGCCACGCCCGACATGGTCGCCGCGGCCAGGAATTTCGCGGCCGACTTCTCGGAAAAAGACGAATTTCCCTTCCACGAAGACGGGGCATTGCCCTCGGGCGGTCATGCAAGTATCGTGATCAACCCCGGTGGCGCGTTGCTCAAGCAAATCGCACCCTCAGACCTGGTCGTTTCGGGCACGACCCTGTTCCTCGAGGGCAAGCGTTACAGCCTCAAGGAGTTCGATCTGGTGTTCGCCGGGCAGGATCCGGGTGATCCGGAGGTCACCGACATGGTAATCCTCAGCACCTCGCCCCAGCGGCTGGAGGCCCTGTCTCGCAGGGTGGTCCACTATGGAAAATACAGTTGGCTGCTGTTTCCGGTCGGACAGGGCAAGGTTCTGCGGGGCAACTGGGCCGCGGGTGATTCGCCTTTGATGGCCGCCAGGTAATCTGAAAAACCGCCTGATGAACAAGACGATGTGTTACAATGTCCAGGACAGACGCAACCGCGGAAACGCAATAGGACAACGTGGGAAATCCATGAGGAAATTGAGCGGGAAATGGCCGTTCCGGCACCGGAGCCACTGGTCCGGTCTGCTTGCCGTGTTGCTGCTGGCAACGGGGTTGGTCGTGGTGAATGGCTGCGGTGACGACGATCCCGTCCGTCCGGCACCAGCTGCCCCGGAGTGGACCCAGATCCTGGCGCCCGAATACACCCACCGCGCCGTGTGGGGCGTTTCTTCCTCCTTCTTTTTCGTTGCCGGTGAAAAGGGATCGGTCAGCCGCTTCCACGACGGAGAATGGACAAACTGGCAATTCCGGTATTTCGAAAACTTGCGGGGCGTGTGGGGCGCGGGCCCCGAGCAGGTCATGGCCGTGGGTGAAGGCGGCAAGTGTTACCGGTTCGACGGGACCGACTGGGAATCGATCTTCACCGACACCAACCAGGATCTGATGGGAATCTGGGGGACCAGCTGGGACAACATCTACGCCGTGGGCGGCGGCGGCGCCCTGATACATTTCGACGGCGAGGATTGGACCAGTCTCGACAGCGGAGTCACCTCGCTGCTCTACAGTGTCTGGGGTTCCGGCCCGGCGGACGTCTTTGCCGTGGGCCGCGATGGCACGATCATCCATTTTGACGGCAGCACCTGGTCGCCCATGACCAGCGGCACCACACAGGCCCTGGATTGCGTGTGGGGATTGAGGGGGGACGAGGTGTATGCGGTCGGCGCACTTGGCACCATCCTCCACTACGACGGTGAGGCCTGGGTCAGCCAGGAAACCGGAATTTCCGACCGCTTGTGGTCGGTCCGCGGCCTGCCCGGTGAAGATCCCGTGGCCCTCGGGGCCCAGGGCGCCTTCCTGACCCGCCGGGACGGCATCTGGCAGTACGAGCAGATCGCCCAGCGCCGGGATCTTTACGGCCTGTGGGACAATGGCGACAGCGCCCTGCTTCTGGTGGGTTACAACGGTCTGGTCATGAGCATGACCAGCAACGATCGGCAGACCCTGAACCAGGGGCGCACCCACTGGTTGACAGGTCTTTGGGCGACCGATTGCGGCCAGGTGTATGCGGTAGGCAAGCGGGGTGCGATCCTTCAGTCTTCCGGCGACGGCTGGGTTGACATCGCTCCCAATCTCGAAGACGTGAGCTATTCGGCCATCTGGGGGGCCGGGCCCGACGATTTTTTCGTGACTGGCAGCCGAGGCGTCATCGTTCGCTTCCAGGGGGGCTCCTGGACGATCTGGCGGCTCAATTCCCAACTGAACCTCGAAGGCATCTGGGGCCTGGCTTCCGACGACATCTTTGCCGTGGGAGCTGGCGGGGTTATCCTTCACTTCGACGGGGTGAGCTGGGAAACCATGGACAGCGGCACCACCCGCAGCCTGTCGGCCGTTCATGGCCGGGGTTCGGGTGACGTGTACGCCGTGGGTCTGGGGGGCACGATCCTTCATTTCGACGGCGTTATCTGGCGCCAGCTCGACAGCGGAGTGCAGACCGCCCTGAACGGGGTCTGGAGCCGGCCCGGGGCCGAAACCGTGGTCGTGGGCGACGGGGGACTGGTTCTGCACCGTGGATCGAGCCAGGGCGGCGGCGCCACCTGGACCGCGCCCCCGGTCCAGTTGACCAGTTTTTCCCTCGCCGCAATGACTGGCAATTCCGCGGGGGAGGTCTTCGCCGCGGGATTCAACGGGGTCGTGCTGCGCTACGACGGCGAGACCTGGGATAGCATGCCCACCGAACATTTCGATCCTCTCAACGCGATCCACATAGGTCCCTGCGGAGATATCTACGCCGCGGGATTCTGGGGACTGATTCTGAAATACGGAAACTGACTACCTTTTTTTTCCTTGAGGAGTGACCATGGGGAAACTTGATACGCTGCAGCCTGCCGCCGTCTGGAACATCTTCGAGAAGATGAGCGACATCCCGCGGGGCTCAGGCAACGAAACCGGTGTCCAGAACATGTTCAAGGCCTGGGCCGATGGGCTGGGGCTGGACTGGAACGAAGACGCCGTGGGGAACCTGCTGGTGTCCATTCCGGCCACCAAAGGGCTGGAAAAGGCCGCGCCGGTGCTGATCCAGGGCCATGTCGACATGGTCTGCGAGAAGAATGCGGCCACCAAACACGATTTCGAGAACGATCCCCTCAAGCTCAAGGTCAACGGCGACTGGGTGACAGCCGAGGGCACGACCCTCGGGGCGGACAACGGCATTGGCGTGGCCATGGGGCTGGCCCTGGCCCAGGACAAGACCGTTGCCCACGGACCCGTCGAGGTGCTGCTGACGGTGGACGAGGAGCGCGGACTGACCGGA
Source organism: Candidatus Krumholzibacteriia bacterium (assembly GCA_030643455.1). GTDB lineage: Bacteria > Krumholzibacteriota > Krumholzibacteriia > LZORAL124-64-63 > LZORAL124-64-63 > JAGLCY01. The sequence continues at coordinate 3,659 of DAOWLV010000234.1, forward strand.
GCGGCCGGTGTGCAGGCCGGCTTTTTCAAGTCGCGGAAGATGATCAACCTGGATTCCGAGGAAGACCAGGCCATCTTCGTCGGCTGCGCCGGTGGCCGGGACACCCAGTTCACGCTGAAAAACAGGTCGACTCGCGCGCCCAAGGACAGCGCCGGCCGCAAGGTGACCATCAGCGGCCTGAAGGGTGGCCACTCGGGGCTGGACATCCATCAGCATCGGGGCAACGCCATCAAGATCCTCACGCGCGCACTGCTGGCCGCGGCCCAGGAGATGGAAGTCCGTATCGTCGAAATCGACGGCGGCAGCATGCGCAACGCCATTCCCCGCGAGGCCGAAGCCAAGGTGGTCATCGCCAGGGACCAGGGCCGCAAGTTCAAGCAGACCGTCGACGCCTGCCTGAAATGGATCCAGACCGAGGAACTGGCGGGCTCGGACGACGGGTTCGCCTGGAAGGTGGCTGCGGTCCAGGCGCCGCGCTGCTTCAGCCTGACGAGTTCCCGGACCACACTGGGCCTGCTGGCGGCGATTCCCAGCGGTGTGACCGGCATGAGCCAGGACATCGCGGGTCTGGTCGAGTCGAGCACCAATCTGGGCGTGGTCAAGACCAACGGTTCCAAGGTCGATATCGTGTGCTGCAGCCGCAGTTCGGTCATGTCCACCCTGGATGGACTCGTGGTCCAGCATCGGACCATCGGTGAGCTGGCGGGAGCCGAGGTGGTTCAGCCCGAGGGATATCCGGGCTGGAAGCCCAACATGAAATCCCCGCTGCTGGCCGTGACCAGGGCGCAGTACAAGCAGGCCTTCGGAGTGGACGCCGAGCTGCTGGCCATCCACGCTGGCCTGGAGTGCGGGCTGTTGACGGAGAAGTATCCCACCCTGGACATCGTCTCCTTCGGGCCCAACATCCGCGGCGCCCATTCGCCCGACGAGAAGGTCCAGATCAGCTCGGTGCAGAAGATCTGGAAACTGTTCGCTGCGACGCTGAAAGAGGTCGCCAAGAGCTGAAATTCCTAATACCGATGGTAACAAGGGGTTAACGGGCGGCGATCCTGGGGATTGTCGCCCGTTGCTCTTTCTCAAAAAGTTTCCCACAAGTTATCCACAGGCATCCCGAGGGTCTCGGCCGCCCCTATCAGGACAGGAGTGATCCCGTAAACGGTTGCAGAAGTTGACTCTGGAAAAATAGAACAAAAAGGTAAAAAACATCACGGGACCTGCAGGTCTTCGGTTATCCCCATGGCGAATAATCCCCTGATGAGATTGAAAATCTGTGATTAATCAGGTTTTCCAGTCGATCCCCGGTTGCCTAAGGGCCACATCTGCACCATCATTCCTTCAGCGGGGAATTATTTTGAATTCAACGGGATCGGCGCGCCCGGACCGGAGAAATACGGACGCGCGGACCAGGACCTCGGTACAGGAAAGGCGGGCTGGCATGGCCGGAACCGGTGAAGCCGGAAAAAGGGGACCCAGGGTCAGGTCCGATTGCTGGATCAAAGTTGAGATCCGGGATTCCGGCGGTATATCGATCGATTTGCAGAGCAAGGTGGCCGGCATGTTCGGTGAGCGGATCAGCGCCTTGCTCAAGGAGGGCGCGAGTGCTCTGGGGGTGGAGCATGCCGGGATCACCCTGGAGGACCAGGGCGCCCTGCCGTTCACCCTGGCGGCCCGTCTGGAAACCGCCGTGCGCCGTGCCGGTACCCAGGTCGCCGGTGAATTCCTGCTGCCGATGAGCGACAAGTGCGCCTACGGCAGCGAGCGCGATCGCCTCCGCCGCAGCCGTCTGTATCTTCCCGGCAATGAACCCAAGTTCTACGTCAATGCCGGCCTTCATGAACCCGATGGCGTGATTCTCGATCTCGAGGACTCCGTGGCCCCCACGGAAAAGGATGCCGCCCGTGTCCTGGTGCGCAACGCCCTGCGCGCCGTGGATTTCTACGGGGCCGAGCGTATGGTCCGGATCAACCAGGGCGAGCACGGCCTGGAGGACCTCGAGTGGATCGTGCCCCACAACGTGAATCTCATCCTCATCCCCAAGGTCGAGGATCCC
>DAOWLV010000255.1 GCA_030643455.1 Candidatus Krumholzibacteriia bacterium
CGAGCATGGCCGTCGCCGCGGGCGTAAACCCTCGGACTACAAACTTCAGCTTCGTGAGAAGCAGAAGGTCCGTTCAATCTATGGCGTATTGGAGCGTCAGTTCCGCCTGTATTTCGCCGAGGCGAACAGGCAGCAGGGCGCAACGGGGGAGAACCTCTTCAATCTCCTGGAGAAGCGTCTCGACAACGTCATCTACCGGCTGGGATTCGCGCCTTCGCGCTCCTCGGCCCGCCAGTTGATCAGGCACAAACACGTGCTTGTCGAGAACGGGGTTTGCGATATTCCGAGTCGCCAGGTTCGCGTGGGCCAGATGGTCAGCATCCGGACCAAGAGCCAGAATATTCCCCAGATTCTTGATTCCCTCAAGGACAACGCCAAGCGGGATCGGCTCCCGTTTGTCGAGGCGGACGACAAGAAGCTGGAAGGCAGGCTCCTTTCCGAGCCCCAGCTGAGCGACTTGCCCATCCCGATCCAGGAAAACCTGATCGTGGAGCTCTACTCGAAGTAAGGTGCCGCACGGGCACGAAGGGATGGAGAAGTTTATGAAGTGGGTCAACATGATGATGCCCGATGGCGTGCAGATGAACAAAAGCACCCAGACGGGACATTTCGCTGAACTGGAGATTGCTCCTTTGGAACGCGGCTTCGGTCACACGCTGGGCAACGCCCTGCGCAGGTCCCTGTTGTCGTCGATTCACGGGCACGGGATCACCGCCGTTCAGATCGAGGGCGTCAAACACGAGCTGAGCACGATTCCGGGCGTCCTCGAGGACGTGGTGGACATAGTCCTGAACCTCAAACAGGTGGTGTTCAACCTGTCCGACGCGCCGTCGGGCTGGGTCACCATCGATGTCAACGGACCGGGCGAGGTGACCGCCAGCATGATCGAGGGCCATCCCGACCTGGAAGTGGCCAATCCCGATCACGTGATCTGTACCCTGACCGAAAAGACAGGGTTCAGCCTTCGGGCCTTTGTCGACATCGGCCGCGGTTACGTCGATCGTGAGAACCACAACATTCCCGACGAGATGATCGGGGTCATCCGCATGGACACGAATTTTTCACCCGTGCGGAAGGTGAGCTTCAGGGTCGAGGATACTCGCGTGGGCCAGCGGACGGACTACGACAAGCTGATTCTCGGAATCACCACCAACGGGGCGGTTCGGCCCGAAGACGCCATCGGCTTCTCGGCCAAGATTCTCAAGGACCAGCTCCAGATGTTCATCAATTTCGACGAGGCGCCCATCGATGCGCAGGAAGTCGAAGTGAACGAGGAGCAGGAACGGCTGGTCGAACTTCTTTCGCGCAACGTGGAAGAACTCGAACTCTCGGTCCGCTCGGCCAACTGCCTCAAGTCCGGACACATCAAGACCCTGTTCGACCTGGTCACGAAGAACGAACAGGAGATGCTCAAGTTCCGGAACTTCGGCCGCAAGAGTCTGAATGAAATCGGTGAGATCCTGGAGGGCATGGAACTGACGTTCGGCATGTCCTTCGATCCGGAAATCGCCGAGATGGTACGCGGGGGTTCCGCCTCCTAGGCAAACGTCGGCCTCGGCCGGCTGCACAGCAAGGCGCGCGGCCAGACATGCCCGGCGTCCGATAGAATACTAAGGATGGAATGAGTCATGCGACACAATGTCAGCGGACGTAAACTGAATCGCACTCCGGCCCACCGGAAGGCGCTATACCGCAATCTGGTGACCGCCCTGTTCAAGCACGAGCGGATCCAGACCACGGTGCCCAAGGCCAAGGAGGCCCGCATCGTCGCCGAGAAGCTGATCACCTTCGCCAAGCGAGGGGACCTGCACGCACGCCGGATGGCTGCCCGCAAGGTCTTCGAGCCCGCGGTGCTGCAGAAGCTTTTCGAGGACATCGGCCCCCGTTACGCCGAGCGTGCGGGCGGTTACACCCGGATCTTGCGGCTGGGTCCCCGCAGGGGCGACAACGCCGAGCTGGCCATCCTCGAACTGGTGGACAACACCGTGCGGCCCAAGCACACCGACAGCCTCAAGAGGAAGCGTGCGCGCAAGGTCATGGAGGCCCAGGAGAAGGCCGAGGCCAAGGCCGCCATCGAGGAAGCCGCCGAAGCCGAGGAGAAGGCGGAGGCCGAAGCCGAGGAGACCGTCGAGGCCTCCGAGGCCGAGGAAACCGCGGAAGATGCTCCCGAGGAAGTGGAAGCTTCCGACGAGGAAAAGGAAGAGAAGAAAGAGGACTAGTTCTCCTCTCCTTTTTCTGCAACACTATTAACCCCTGGAGGGACCGCCTGGACGGATCCTTCAGGGGTTTGTTTTGTCCCCCCCCAGCAGCCGGGAGGCGTCGGTGGCCCTTTGTCCCGTTTGTGGAGATTCAGCGGAAAAAACCGTGCTTGCCCAGGTGGCCCTGGTCCACGATGCGGCCAGCGATCTGGTGCAATGTGCGGCCTGCGGCGTGATCTGCTTCGACCCACTGCCCTCGGTTGGGATCCTGAACCGTTTCTATTCCGCATCCTATTACGATTTCCGACGCTGGCCGGGCGAAGCCGGCGGGGCCTGGTTCGGACGCAAACTCAGGAAGATCGCTCCGACCGGCCGGTTTCTGGATGTCGGTTGCGCCACGGGGTTTTTTCTCCACGGCATCCGGCAGAGCACCGATTGGGAGGTTCACGGGGTGGAGTTCGGCGCCGATGCCGTCGCCTACGCCCGCGGGGAACTGGGTTTGGACATTCTGGAGGGCGACCTGAAGGATGCCAACTATCCTGACGGCTATTTCGACTACGTCCACGTGAACAACGTGCTCGAACATGTGCTGGATCCGTCCGGTCTGCTGGCCGAGTGCCACCGGGTCCTCAAACCCGGCGGTCATTTCTTCCTGGCGGTTCCCAACGGGGTGAACGACAGCCGGAATCTGGTGGATTTCCACGGGACCGAAGGCATTCCCGCGCGCAGTCCGAGCGGGCACATCTTCTTTTTCCCGGCCCGTACCCTCCTGATGCTGTTCGAACGATTCGGTTTCGCGGTGATGACAAAAAAGACCGGCAGCATCAAAAGGGGCCTGCGCAATGCCGGCCTTCTTCCAAAAAAGAAGAACTGGAAATTTGACCATTTCCCGCGCGAGGACGTACAAGTCAAGTCAGGACAAGGTGTTGTCGTCAATGAAGGAAACAGGAAATCCGCTTTTTATTATCAGTACCGAAATTTTTCGGCGGAATTGAGTAATTTGCCGGGTCTTCACGATTTTGGGCTGGATTTCCTGTTTGAACTGAAAAAAGGGCTGTGAGCGGCCGCTGTCAGGGTCTTTTCTTCACTGCTTGATCCTTGGCCTGATTTCATCTAAATTCACCGGAGTCAGAGCCGTCCGAAACCGTTCCCCCGCCTTGGTGGGAGCAGTGTCGCGATATCGGACATTCCCCGACATTCCCCTGGAGATCGCCCCATGGCTGCAAGGATGCTTTATACGGCCGGTATCACCGGCGTCGGAATGAGTTTTCCCGAAAAAAGACTGACCAATGCCGACCTCGAAAAAATGGTCGATACCGACGACCAGTGGATCGTCGAACGGACGGGCATCCGCGAACGACGGATCGTCGAAAAGGGGACCGGGGCCTCGGTCCACGGGGCGAAAGCTGCCGAGCAGGCCCTGGAGCACGCCGGCATCACGCCCATGGACGTGGACATGATCATCGTGCCGACGGTCACGCCGGACATGCTTTTCCCTCCCACCGCCGGCCTCATCCAGGAAATCATCGGAGCCAAGAACGCCTGGGGGTTCGACCTCGAAGGAGCCTGCAGCGGCTTCATCTTCGCCCTGCAGAACGCCCGGGCCCAGGTCGAGGCAGGCCACGCGCAGCGGGTGCTGGTCGTCGGGACCGAGGTTATGTCGGCCATCACGGATTACGAGGACCGCAACACCTGCATCCTGTTCGGCGACGGGGCCGGCGCTGTGGTGGTTGAACGGGTGGATGAATCCCGCGGCGGCATCATCGACGCCATCAACCGCCTCGACGGCAGCGGCGCCAAGTACCTGTACATGGCCGGCGGCGGCAGCCTGAGACCGTCCAGCGCCGAGACCGTTGCCGGGGGCATGCACTATGTCTACCAGGAAGGCCGGGATGTCTACAAGTTCGCGGTCAAGGGCATGGCCGGCATCACCAAGGAAATCGTCGAAAAAAATGGTTACACGGGTGCGGACGTGGATCTGTTCGTGCCGCATCAGGCAAATATCCGGATCATCGAGGCCGCCCAGCGCCGGGTCGGCCTGGAAGACCGCCAGGTCTGCATCACCATTGATCGGTTCGGCAACACGACCTCGGCCAGCATTCCCTCGGCCTTGCGCGTGGCCCTTGACGAGGGCCGGCTCAAGGAAGGCCATCTTGTCGTTCTGTGTGCCATCGGGGCCGGATTCACTTGGGGTTCAACGCTCCTGCGCTGGACCGCACCCTAGGGAATTGACCGCATGATCGAAGTCAAGGAACTGACCCGCCGCTACGGTTCGACCCGTGCGCTCGTCGATCTTTCCTTCAAGGTCGCCAAGGGCGAAATCGTGGGATTTCTGGGCCCCAACGGCGCCGGCAAGTCGACCGCCATGAAAATCCTCACCTGTTCCCTGGCTCCCACTTCAGGTTCCGCCTCGGTGGGAGGATTCGACATCCTGGACGATCCCATCGAGGTGCGGCGACACATCGGGTTCATGCCCGAACATGTGGCCCTGTACACCGACCAGTCGGTGATCAGTTTCCTGAAGTTCGTGGCCGATATCAAAGGGGTCGCGCGGGAGGAAGTCGATTCCCATATCGCCGGCATCGTCGATCAGACCGGCCTGGGGGAGGTCCGCCACAAGCTGGTGGGTAATCTGTCCCACGGGTTCCGCAAACGCGTCGGGCTGGCCCAGGCCCTGATCTCGAATCCCGAGGTGCTTATCCTCGATGAACCCACCAGCGGACTGGATCCCCATCAAATCGTCGAGATCCGCCAGCTCATCCAGGGTTTCCGCGGGCAGCGCACGGTCCTGCTCAGCAGCCACATCCTGTCCGAGGTCAGCGCCATCTGTGAGCGTGTGCTGATCCTGGACAAGGGACGGCTCGTTGGTGAGGAAAGCGCCGACGGCCTGGCCCAGGCGGGCTCCCCCGACGCCGGACACGATATCCGGACGGTGGTGCTGTCCTGGGATGGCGACCGCGCCTCCGTGGCCGAAGCCCTGGCCCGGGTGGCGGGGGTCGACGAGGTGGTGATCACGGGCGACGGCGCAGAGGTGATCATCGCCGGCAACCCGGTGGAGATTCGTCCC
>DAOWLV010000285.1 GCA_030643455.1 Candidatus Krumholzibacteriia bacterium
CGGTCTGGATCCCGCCTGCCGAGTTCGACAACCAGAAACCCTACGTGAACGCCATCGTCGAGCTGGACAACGGCACCCGGCTGACCTGCATGGTCTGCGAGGCGCCGCCCGACGAGGTGGAGGTGGGCACGAAGGTCGAGATCGTCTTTCGCAAGCTGGCGGAAGATCCCAAATGGGAGGTCATCAAGTACGGGTACAAGGCCCGGGTGATTCCGGAATAGGGTGAGATCGGGTTGATTTTTTCATTGGCCACACTTTTGCGGCGGCGTTGCTGTGAAGTGTGGCCATTTTTCCAAAGTCCCCCCGGGGGGGGGGGGGTTATTCCGATAAACCCAGCTCGATTTCCAGCGCCGTCTCCTCATCCATGACCCCACCGCGCTCCCGCAGTTTCTCCACAAAGATCCGCCGCAACTTCTCGGGCTCGTTCTGCCCAAATTTAACCTTCCCCGACCACGAATCCGCCACCACCCGAAAGACTCCGACACCCTCCAGCGCCTTGGCGTAGACCGGTACAGAAGGATCGATGGGATCAAACCCACCCTCAGGCTGATGCTTGTCCATCAGCGCTCCCAAACCGCGGGCCTTCTCCGCCGGATCCGCCACCACCGAGCATGTCCCCTTTATCTCGATCGACTTGAAAAATTGGGTTGCCGGACACGCAAAACGCGGCGCCGACCAGTTGGAGGGGATGTAGCTGTAGGATTTGACGATGGTGAATCCGGCGCGGGGGTTCGCCTTGATCAACTCGAATTTTTCTCCTTCGAGGGCGCCGTGGAAGTAGATCGTCTCGCCTATTGCGGCGAAATTCAGGGCGATGGCGCGCGGATATCCCGCGGAGGTTACCAGGGAGAGGTAGCCCACCTCGCAGGTATCGGCCAGCTCGACAAACAGCGAGGAGTCGAACGATTCCAGCTCCGACCTTCTCACTTGCCGGCCTTCTTTTTCCTGTAGGCCAAGGTCTTGGTGATGTAGCCGGCCGCGTCGGGCGTCTGGCAGGAAGTCTGCCCGTGGTCAACCTCGACCTTGCCGATCATTTTCGCCGCAGCGCGGGCCTTTTTTTCCAGGGGGGAATTCCGCACGCCAAGACCGATCAACGCCATGTTCATGCTGTGTCGGGTCCGGTTGGGGCGCAGGTGGATTCCCCTGGCGATCAGGTCGATCTGCTCGCCGCAGAACTGGTCAGTCAAATCGTTGTCGTTTGCCGCCAGGCGCCCCAAAACGTTCCATGCCGCGGCGCTCACGAACTCATCTTTACGGTTCTTCCAGGCGGTGAATTTCTTCAAGGCGTGGGGGCCGCGCGCGACGACGCCGGCCAGTGAATCGGTCAGAACGTAGTTGTCCAGCTCGCGGGCCATGGTGTCGAGTTCCCGGGAAGAAAACGAAGCCGGGTCGGCCACCATGCAGGCAAGAATACGCGCGTCGTGATTTCCGGTGGTCCACAAGCCGACTGCCAGCTCGTGATCACGTCCGGCGGTCTTGGCCAGCTTTTTCTGTTCGGCGTAACTGACCCCGAACATTTTGCCCGATACCCCGTGACGGCCGTAGATCTTCCGGTTCTGGGCCGTGCCGCCCTTTTTCAGGGCGGCCATGGCCTGTTTCAATGTCACGACGCCTATTCCTTCATGGCCTTGATCTTCAACCCCTTGCTCGAAAACGTGATCACCGGCTCCATGTCGCTTCCCTGCTGCTCCATCATGTTGCCGGCGTTGATGGCCCAGATGGAGGTGTTGCCTTCCACGGTGGGGGCATTGCTTTCGATGATTTCGCCCGGAACGGTGATCGTGAACCTCACGTCCAGTTCGGCCATGGCGCCCATCATCTTGCCCATGACGGCCATCTGCTTCTGGGCCTTTTCTTGTTCAGTAAGGGTGGAAGCTTCTCCGCTGGCTTCGTCTTCGGCGTCGGCTTGGGGGGCGACATCTTCAATTTCCTCGGTTTCCTCTGCCGGCTGGTCCGGGAAATCGTAATGGGCCTCTTTCAGGACGAAGTTTCCATCGTCAGTCTCGTAGATGCCCATGCCGTCGCCCGGTGACCCACCCATGAGATTGCCCATGACATAGGACAGACCTTCGAGGTCTTTGAAATCAATGGCGATCTCGAGCTGTTCGCGGCCGTCGACCTGGCCCTTTTCGAACTTCGTGATCTTGACGCCACGCCCCTCGGCCGCCTTGTCCAGATCTTCCTTGTTGATGTCCTCGAACATGGGAATTTCCTGGTCCTGGTCCATATCCAGGTCCTTCATTTCCGTGATGGCTTCAAGAACCGCAGGGCTCATGGACATGGTGAAATTGGCGGTGCCTGATCCGTCCTTTTCGATGACCGTGTCGCTGTGCACCTGGAGGCAGCCGGTCAAGCCCAGGAAGGCCAGGGCGACCAGTGCAAGGGCGGAAAGTTTGGCGAGTTGTTTCATGATCCCTCCGGATTTTCATTGGAATTGATACCCGGATTCTGCCGGGTTGCCGAGTTTCGCTATTCATGCTACTCAAAGGAGACAATTAAGACAACCTTGGACCCGATCAAAAGTTCCGGTCCAGCCCGGGTCCGCCAGAAGGGAATGCCGTATGTCCGCAGACCACACCAAACCGCCCTGTTTCAAGGCCTACGACATCAGGGGCGTGGTGCCCACCGAGCTGGACACCGACCTGGCCTACCGGATCGGGCTGGCCACGGCCCGATTTCTCGGGGCCGGTCGGATGGTCGTGGGCCGCGATTGCCGGCTGAGCAGCGCGGAGCTGTGCGAGGCGGTGGCCCGGGGGCTGACCGACGCCGGGGCCGACGTCCTGGACATCGGCCTGTGCGGAACCGAGATGGTCTACTACACCACCTTTGCCCGCGATCTGGACGGCGGAATCATGGTCACGGCAAGCCACAATCCCATGGACCACAACGGCATGAAGTTGGTCCGGGAAAAGGCCAAACCCATCAGTGGGGACAGCGGGCTGGATGACATCGGGGCCGCGGCTCTTTCGGGTGACCTGGAGCCGGCCGCAACCAGGGGCAGGATCACGACAGAGGACATCCAGGGCGAATTCGTGGAATACCTGGTCGGGCAGGTGGAAGTCGGCCGTTTCAAACCGCTGAAGATCGTGGCCAACGCCGGCAACGGCTGTGCGGGTCCGGCCGTGGCGGCGCTCGCGAAACACCTGCCTTGCGAGATCATCCCGGTCTTCGACGAACCCGACGGGACCTTTCCCAACGGCATCCCCAATCCCTTGCTGCCGGATAACCGCGGCGTCACGGCCGAGAAGGTGCGCGAGCACGGAGCCGACCTGGGTCTGGCCTGGGACGGGGATTTCGACCGCTGTTTCTTCTTTGACGAAACCGGCGCCTTCATCGAGGGCTACTACCTGGTGGGGCTGCTGGCGGCGGCGAGCCTGCGCGATCATCCCGGCGCGGGCATCGTCCACGATCCACGCCTGATCTGGAACACGATCGACATGGTGGAAGCAGCCGGCGGGCGTCCCATCATGAACAAGACAGGCCACGCCTTCATGAAGGAACGCATGCGAGCCGAAGACGCCGTCTACGGCGGCGAGATGTCGGCCCACCATTATTTCCGGCAGTTTTCCTACTGCGACAGCGGCATGTTGCCCTGGTTGCTGGTCGTGCAGGAGATGTCAGTCACAGGGAGAACCATTTCCGATCTGGTACGGTCTATGCAAGAGTCTTATCCAGCCAGCGGGGAGATCAATCGGCGTCTGAAGGACCCGGACGCGGCCCTGCGGGAGATTGAAAAGAAATACAGCGACTCGGCGGCTGGCATCGACCGCACCGACGGCCTGTCGCTGGACATGGGTCAGTGGCGCTTTAATCTTCGTAAGAGCAATACCGAACCCGTGATACGGCTGAATGTGGAGTCCCGGGGCGATCGCGCCCTCATGGAGGAGAAAACGACCGAAATCCTGGAACTTCTTGATCAATAGGTATTTAATGTTGCAACGGTGGGTAAGGCATTTACATTGATGGAGGAATTCCACAGGCCCTCAGCGCAAGGATATGGATGCCATGAGTCATCCCCTGACACATTCAGTGCATAAATTCTACATCCCCGTCATGGGGACGGGTTTCACCATCGATACGCCCATGAAAGTGGCTCGCTACGGCATTTCGTCCGTGATATCCCTGGTGGACGACAAGCTCATCGAGCAGATGCGCAAGCGCCTGAGCGGAACCGCGGGGCGTGAGTACATAGAGATTCCCGATTCGGAAGAGGATTCACGCGCCAGTCGCATCACCTCGTACCTGAACATGATGGACGAGATGATCGAAGTTCAGATGGATAAACTGCGGGGTTCCCTGTTCGTGGCCGGCAGCGAGATCACCCGCTACTTCGAGATGTTGCCGGAGTCCCCGCTGAAGGCCATGTACCAGAAAATGAAGACGGTGCGCGATCCCGCCGAAAGGGCGCGCCTCCAGAAGCAGTTGCGGGATCGGATCACGACCGGGGCCATCGACGTGAACATCATGACCAAGCTCGACCGCGATCGCATGAGCAAGGGCCAGCTGCTGCCGCCCGTGTTTTCGGACGCCATGAGCGCCCTGCGTGGATATGCCAACAGCCGGGTGAAATCCTCGCTCGTCCTGTCGGCGGGCATGAACCGCCGCCTGTTCAACTACCTCGCTGATTTCAAGGACTTCTTTCCCGATGATTCCGGAGAGATCCGCAAGCGTATCGTCCTCAAGGTTGGGGATTTTCGTTCGGCGTTTATCCAGGGCAAGTTGCTGGCCCGCAAGGGATTGTGGGTTTCCGAGTACCGGGTCGAATCGGGTCTCAACTGCGGTGGCCATGCCTTCGGAGGAAAGGGTACGTTGCTGGGGCCGGTCCTGGAAGAGTTTGTCCAGAAGCGCGAAGCC
>DAOWLV010000404.1 GCA_030643455.1 Candidatus Krumholzibacteriia bacterium
GCAGGATTCGCCGGCTTCAGACCATAAAAAAACCTACCCCCACATCAGGGATTATAGATGGAAAAATGGCCACACTTCACAGCAACGCCGCCGCAAAAGTGTGGCCATTGATCAAATCAACCCAATCGATCCTACTCAGGAATCATTCCGGAATCACCCGGGCCTTGTACCCGTACTTGATGACCTCCCATTTGGGATCTTCCGCCAGCTTGCGGAAGACGATCTCGACCTTCGTGCCCACCTCCACCTCGTCGGGCGGCGCCTCGCAGACCATGCAGGTCAGACGGGTGCCGTTGTCCAGCTCGACGATGGCGTTCACGTAGGGTTTCTGGTTGTCGAACTCGGCAGGCGGGATCCAGACCGTTGTGTGGGTGACCACCTTGCCACTCGAAGGCAGAGTTATCGTGGTGAACTCCTCACCGCCGCACTTGCGGCAGACCACACGCGGCGGGAAGTGGATTTCCTGACAACCGTTGCACTGACCGGCTTCCAGGCGATAGCGCTGGGGAATTTCCCGGTGGTAACGCGGAGAAATCATCACTTCACCTCCAGGATGTGAACGACGCTGCTTCCGCCGCTGCCGCCCATGTTCTGTGCCAGGCCCAGGCGGGCGCCGGAGACCTGACGGTCACCGCTGAGGCCGCTGAGCTGTTCGTATATTTCCACAATCTGGCCGATGCCGGTCGCGCCGACAGGATGGCCCTTGCTCTTGAGTCCGCCCGAGGTATTGACCGGCATCTTGCCGCCCAGGGCCGTCTCGCCGGCCAGGGTCGCGCCTCCGGCCTGTCCGGCTTCGTAGAAACCGATTTCCTCGAGACAGCACAGTTCGGCAATGGTGAAACAGTCGTGGACCTCGCAGACATCGATGTCCCGTACCGTGACGCCGGCGTGTTCAAAGGCCTTTCGCGCCGCCATGCCCACCGAAGGGATACGGGACGGGTCCGGGCGGTCGTGCAAGGCGATGGAGTCGACTGCCTGGCCGGAACCCTTGATCGTCACCAGCGGTTTGCCCAGCGCCTTGGCCACCTCGACCGGGGCCAGCAGCACCGCGGCGGCGCCGTCGGTCACCGGCGAGCAGTCGAACAGTCCCAGCGGTTCGGCCACACGTACGGCGTTTTTGACCGTGTCGGTGGTGATTTCCATGGGGAACTGCGCCTTGGGATTCATGGCCCCGTGCTTGTGGTTCTTGACCGCCACCTGGCAAAGCATGTCGTAGGTGGTGCCGTGCTTGTGCATGTGGGCCGTGGCGATCATGGCGTACAGGCCGGGGAAGGTCACCCCGTGGTAGACCTCGTACTCCTGATCGGCCGCGGTGGCCAGGCAGAAGGTGGCGTCGGCGCCGTCGTTCATTTTCTCCACGCCGCTGGCGATCACGAAATCGCTCGCGCCGCTGGCCACCTCGAGATAGGCCGCCCGGAAGGCCGCCCCACCTGAAGCGCAGGCGCTTTCGACCCGTGTGGCCGCGATGCCTCTGAGTCCCGCGTAATCACTCAGGATCGAAGCGAGGTGCTCCTGGTGATTGAACAGTCCGCTGCTCATGCAGCCCATCCAGGCCGACTGGATCTGATCGCGTTCGATCTCGGCGTCCTTCAGGCAAGAGACGACCGCCTCGGCGTACAGATCCCGCAGGGGAGTCTGCCAGAGTTCGCCGAAATCCGTCATTCCGACTCCGATGATTGCTACTTCTCTCATGATCCTCCCCCTTTCTACATTTCGTTGACGCGGATCTTGCCGCGATAGGCCACGTATTTCCCGTAATCCAGGTGGATGCGCCGGTCGGCGAGCTGGTCGCGAACCTTCGGCGCCAGGTCCTGGATCTCGGGCAGACGATCGGTGCAGCGGAAGATGAAACTGTCCGAACCCGCGCCGCTGCCGAACGAGGTCATCAGGATGTTGTCGCCGGGTTTGGCCACATCCAGGATGGCTGCCAGACCGGTGGGCGACGACCCGCTGTAGGTGTTGCCCATCAGGTTGACGACCCAGCCCTGCTCCATCTGTTCCCGCGTGAAGCCCAGGATCTTGCCGGCCTTCAGGGGAAACTTGCCGTTGGGCATGTGGAAGACGGCGTACTGGAAATCCGTGGCCTTCATGTTGGCCTTTTCCAGGATGCCGCGCGCCGAGCTCAGCACATGGTGAAAATAGGCGGGCTCGCCCGTGAAACGCCCGGCGTGACGCGGGTAGAATTCCCCTTCGCGCCGCCAGAAATCGGGTGTGTCACTGGTAAAGGAGTAGGTTTCCACGATCTCGGCAGCCACGTCCTGGCCGCCCATGATGAAGGCCGCGCCTCCGGCACTGGCGGTGTATTCCAGAGCGTCGCCGGGGGCTCCCTGGCTGGTATCGGCGCCGATGCCCAGGGCGTATTCCATCTCGCCGGACTTGACGTGGGAGTAGGCCACGTACATCGCCTCGCTGCCGGCCTTGCAGGCGAACTCGAAATCCGCCACATGGCATTCCGGACCCGCCCCGATGGCGTCGATCAACGTCGTGCCCGAGGGTTTGACCGCGTAGGGATGGCTCTCGGAGCCGATGTAGCAGGCGCCGATCTTGGCCGGATCGATGCCCGCCCGAGTGACCGCGTGTCGAGCCGCGGTGACCGAGATGGTGATGGTGTCCTCGTCCGGGCCGGGAACGGTTTTTTCCTCCAGGAGAAGGCCGCGTTTGTAGGCCTCAGCGTCGGCTCCCCACTGGTTCGCGATATCCTCCGCTTTGATACGGAAACGCGGAACATAGGAACCAAATCCAACAATACCGTGCATTGGTGTCCCCTTGGCTGAATGATGTCGAAGAATAAGGTGGGAGAAATGTAACAGTTTGGGGGCCGCGTCTCAAGGGGGTTCGGAGGGGGGCGCACTCGTGCCGTATGAAAAGGAAGGCCCCCCGGGGGGCCTTCCACACATGCTCAATCAATCAGTTTGTTACCGGGCCTACACAATCAGCGCAACAAGGTTACCCGTTGTTGGGTAAAGCCCTGCTTCGTGACCAGACGCACCAGGTAGACCCCGCTGGCGGCGGCCTGTCCCCTGCGGTCCAGGCCGTTCCAGACCGCCTGATCCGCACCGGCAGGACGGAACTCGTCAAACAACACCTGAACCACACGCCCCATCAGGTCGATGACCTCGAGCCGCGCCGATCCACCATCCGGCAGGGAGTACTGGATCGTCAGGCGGGGATTGAAGGGGTTCGGGGAGGCCTTCATCCGCAGGGGCATCATGATCGGGCCGACCACCTCGACGGTGTCGAGCACCAGATCGGGTCCGCCCGCGGACTTGAGTTTGAGATCGTAGATCCTTGGCCA